>JAUNAN010000158.1 GCA_030527595.1 Lachnospiraceae bacterium
GCGGCTAAGGCGGATCTCGGACTCGTGGATGATCAGCTTCTTGAACGGGTCTATCTTCAGATGGCTGCACTCAATAAATATGCCAGGGATATCATGGTCAGGTATCCGGTGAACAGCTGTACGGATGTCACCGGCTTCTCCCTGCTGGGACACAGCTATGAGATGGCGCAGGGGAGCGGTGTCACGATCCATATTCAGGCCGACAGTGTTCCTTATCACAAAGAGGCTCTTGAGCTTGCGGGGATGGGCCTGATCCCTGCCGGTGCCTATCGTAACCGGGAATATGCGTCTGCCGGAGTCCTGAAAAATGAGAACATTCCGCTTGCTCTCGAAGATATTTTCTATGATCCGCAGACAAGCGGAGGACTTTTATTTGCTCTTCCGAGGGAAGAAGCGGATGCATGTATCAAAGAACTGCAAATGACGGTTCCCGACGCCGCAATTATCGGATATGTAACGGAAAAGGAAGAGGCGGATATTATTATTTCCTGAGTGATGGACTTTTACACTTTAACGTGTTATACTCTGTCCCGGGTGTTTAATTACTAACGAAAAGGACAGAATTATTTATGAAAGCTGGTTTTATCGGTCTCGGACTTATCGGAGGGTCCATAGCAAAGACGATCAGACGTGTGTTTCCTGACAGCGAGATCGTTGCATATAACAGAACACAGAGCGTGACAGAGCAGGCAGTGGCTGACGGAGTGGTAAACGTACCTGTAGATGCTGTTGATGCGCGTATCGGCAGCTGTGATTACATTTTTTTGTGTACACCGGTAGTGACGATGCTCTCTTATCTGGAGGAGCTGAAGCCTGTCCTGAAAGAGGGGGCGGTCATCACGGATGTCGGATCCGTAAAGGGCGGTATACACAAACAGGTGCAGGAAGCAGGCTTGACGCACTGCTTTATCGGAGGCCATCCTATGGCCGGATCCGAGAAAACAGGATACGCCAATGCGACGGACCGGATGATTGAAAATGCTTATTATATCCTGACGCCCGAAGAGGATGTGGATATTCATACAGTAAGCGATTTTTCTGAATTCATCGGAGCGCTCGGGGCACTGCCGATCGTCATGAGTTCCGACCAGCACGACTATGTGACCGCTGCAATCAGTCATGTTCCGCATGTCATTTCCGCATCTCTTGTAAACATGGTTCATGATCTTGATGATGACGCCAGATATATGAAGACGATCGCTGCAGGCGGTTTTAAGGATATTACTCGGATTTCCTCCTCCTCTCCGCAGATGTGGGAGGAGATCTGTCTGTCGAACCCGGATAATATCTGTACCGTGCTCGATGAATATATCAGAAAGCTTATTGATTTCCGCTTTGTGATCCGTAACGGGAATGAGGATAAACTTCTTCAGTATTTTTCGGACTGCAGAGATTATCGCGACAGCTTTGACAGCGGAAAGTCAGGCCCGATCAGAAAATCCTACCGCATTTATCTGGATCTTGCCGATGAACCCGGTGCGATCGCAGAGATCGCAACGATCCTCTCGCTCGGCGGTATTTCCATCAAAAATATCGGGATCGTACACAACCGTGATTTTGAACAGGGCGTACTGAAAATAGAGTTTTATGATCAGACCGCTCTGGAGCAGGGAATCGAGAGACTGGAAAAGAAGAGTTATAAGATCTACAATGGAGATTAAGATATGAAATTTCATGCTGAGAAAGCCCTGCGGGGAACTGTAAAAATACCGGGAGACAAGAGTATTTCTCACCGGTCGGTTCTTCTCGGGGCAATCGCAAACGGAGATACGACAGCACACGGCTTTTTAAGAAGCGCGGACTGTCTTGCGACCATTGACTGTTTTCGTGCGCTTGGTATTTCCATTGAGGAGAGAACGGAAATTGCGGCAGACGGATCGGAAGACAATGTGGTGATCATACACGGCAAGGGTCTGCGCGGTCTGTCTGAACCGTCGAAGGTGCTGGATGCTATGAACAGCGGTACCACTGTGCGTCTGATCTCGGGCATTTTGTCCGGACAGAACTTTGACAGTACGATTACCGGAGATGCATCTCTCAGAAAAAGACCCATGCGCCGCATTATGGAGCCGCTGGAGATGATGGGGATCATGACGGAATCCGTTGAGAATAATGATTGTATTCCACTGATCATTCACGGCGGAAATCCAAGGGCGATCCGTTATACCAGCAAGGTGGCCTCCGCCCAGGTCAAATCCTGCGTGCTGCTCGCCGGTCTCTATGCAGAGGACCCCACCTTTCTCACGGAGCCCGCTCTGTCCAGAAATCATACGGAGCTTATGCTGAGTGCATTCGGCGGAAATGTAAAATCCAAAGTCAATAAAGAAACAGGAGAGGCGACCGCTATTGTGTACCCGGGAACGATTCTTGAGGGACAGGAGATCACGATTCCGGGAGACATTTCCTCTGCTGCTTACTTTCTGGCAGCGGGGCTGCTTGTTCCCGGCTCCGAGATCCTGCTTCAGAATGTGGGGATCAATGATACCAGAGACGGCATTCTGCGCGTGATTCGCGCCATGGGAGGAAGCATCAAGCTGAATCATGTTCGCATGGAAGGCGGTGAGCCGGTGGCCGACATTCTTGTTTCCGCCTCCGAGCTGCACGGTACAAAAATCGGCGGAAGTCTGATTCCTACATTGATCGATGAGATACCTGTCATTGCCGTTATGGCTGCCTGTGCCGACGGAGATACAGAGATCACGGATGCCTCCGAGCTTCGCGTGAAGGAGAGTGATCGTCTTGCGGCTATTGCGGAGGGACTGACCGCAATGGGCATATCCGTAGAGGAGCGAAAGGACGGCCTGCTGATCCACGGAGGGACTCTGCACGGTGCCTCGATTCGTTCTCTCGGTGATCATCGTCTTGCTATGGCTTTCGCAATTGCGGGAATCGTTGCAGAGGGAGAGACCGAGATCGATGATATTGAGTGCGTCAATATTTCCTATCCGGAATTTTTTGCGGATCTCGAAAATCTTCGGTCGATCTGACCGGAAGAG
>JAUNAN010000159.1 GCA_030527595.1 Lachnospiraceae bacterium
TCCTGCCGTAGGAGCCGCAGCGGAACCGTCATATTTCGCATAAACCGTATTATAACGGGACTGATCCTCGAGATGATGATGAATATAAGGGGGAAGGGGCATCTCTCCCAGCTTAAGAAGAACCTCCTCAAAGATACCTGTATAAGTAAACCTTATACGTCTGTTCCCCTCCTCGAGAATTTCGATGACCTCCGCAGAGAGCGGATAATTTCCGCCTTCATCCGGTTCTCCGAAACGGATGACCGTACCGACCGGGCAGCGCTTTCCCGGATTGATCAATGTCTCCCATTCATTGTCAGAGAGGCGCTTCAGCAGTAACAGCTCCACCTTTCCGCCGGTTTTATCCTTCGCCCCGTAAAGTCTTGCCGGAATGACCTTTGTATCATTAATCACAAGCACATCTCCCGGCTTCAGATAAGTTCCGACATTCTTAAAAACATCATGACTGACACTTCCCGTCTCACGGTCAAGACACATGAGTCTGGAGGAAGTTCTGTCAAGCAGGGGATCCTGAGCGATCAGCTCCTCGGGGAGTTCATAATAAAAATCAGAAGTCTGCATATTTTTCCTTTCAGCTGCGTCAGACTATTTTGCTCATGCAGCTTTTCGAGTTCTGCATTTATTAAAATTCAAACAGCTCCGGGCAATGCCAGGAGCTGTGAATGATTTCTGGATTATTTGCGGAGTTCAATTCCAAGTTCTTCCAAACCGGCAAGAATTTTCTGCATTGCCTCAACAACTTCCGCATCTTCCAGCGTCTTATCCGCATGACGGAACGTCAGAGAATATGCGATGGATCTGTAACCCGGAAGGATCGGAGCTCCCTCATAAATATCAAAGAGCTCATATTTCTCCAGAATACTGCCGCCCTGCTTTTCAATCACGTGCTCGATTGCAGCTGCTGTGACTGTTTTTTCAGCGATCATGGCAATATCTCTTGTAACTGCCGGATATTTCGGGATCGGCTTAAACTTCCTGTCAAAGGAGACGAACTTCTGGATGGACTTAAGATCCAGTACCGCAACGTAGACACGATCCTTGATCGAATAATTCTGTGCCGCAAGCGGGTGGATCTCTCCGATCTCTCCGATCACTTCTCCCTCGTAAGAGATCTGTGCCTGTCTGCCCGGATGGAAATACGGCTTCAGTGTTTCCGTAGTATAATCCGCACGCTTAGTCATGCCGAGCTTTGCAAAATAAAGCTCAACGACACCCTTCATATCAAAGAAGTCGCCTTCGCCGTACATACCGAGAGTCAGCTTCATGCGCTCATCCGGCAGCTCTTTCAGCGGCAGTTCCTCTGCAAGATATACATTTGCCAATTCGTAGAGACGGACAGACTTGTTTCTTCTGTTGTAATTATTTGACAGAGAGACAAGCATACCGTTCAGAGAGGTCGTTCTCATAATAGAGTAGTCCGGACCAAGCGGATTTCTGATCTCGATCGCCTTTCTTTCCGGAGCATCCGCAGCAAATCTCAGTTTGTCGAATACCTTCGGTGACTCAAAGCTGTAGCAGTAGCCCTCGCTGAAGCCGCAGCTCTCTGCAACATCTCTTGCGATCCCTTCGATCTCCATATGAAGCTGAAGTCCGCCTGCAGTCGCACCTCCGGAGGGAAGTGTGGTCGGAATCTTATCGTAGCCGCTGAATCTTGCCACTTCTTCCGCGAGATCGCAGGTGCGAAGTACATCCTGTCTGAAGGTCGGAACGATGACAACACGGCGTTCTGCATCATATGCGAGCTCTACGCTCTCAAAGTAGCCGATCATCTCTTCTTCCGTGAAGGAGGAACCAAGCAGCTTATTGATCTTTTCCGGCTCGAAAGGAATCTCTGTCGGTACTTTTTTCACCGGATATACATCGACCATGCCGCCTACGACCTCACCGGCACCGAACTCCTCCATAAGCTCGCACGCGCGATTGATCGCCTCTTCCGCAGTATTCGGATCAAGACCCTTATCAAACTTCTGAGACGCATCTGTCTGAAGGCCGATTCTTTTTGAGGACAGTCTGATATTTGTTCCGTCAAAGCATGCAGCTTCAAACAGGACTGTCTTAACAGAATCCGTGATCATAGAATCCTCACCGCCCATAATACCGGCAAGACCGACATAGCGGTCACCGTCGGCGATCATCAGCACGTTCTCATCCAGATTTCTGTCCTGTCCGTCCAGCGTACGGAAAACTTCTCCGTTCTTTGCCGTCTTTACTACGATCTTATGATCATGAATGGTGTCATAATCATAAGAATGCATGGGCTGACCGTATTCCTCCATGATGTAGTTTGTAATATCGACTACATTATTGATCGGACGAATTCCCTTGGATGCAAGGCATCTCTGCATCCACATCGGGGAAGGTGCAAGCTTGACATTCTTTACAACTCTTGCGGTATAACGCGGGCACAGCTCCGTATTCTCCACCTCGACGGAAACGTAATCGTTCACGTCCTCGCTGTTTCCCGTTTTCTTAATTTCCGGAAGAATAAACTTTTTTCTGAACGTTGCCGCTGCTTCACGGGCAATACCGATCACACTGTAGCAGTCAACTCTGTTGGAAGTGATCTCGTATTCAATGATAGAATCGTGCAGTCCGAGCAGAGCGATCGCATCTGCTCCGATCTCAGTATCCTCAGGGAATACATAGATGCCGTATTCCGGAGCTTCCGGATATAATTCATGAGTACTGCCAAGTTCCTCGATAGAGCAGATCATACCGTAGGACTCGACGCCTCTCAGCTTACCCTTATTGATCTTAATACCGCCCTGTGTCTTATCTCCGTCCTTGGAACCAGCAACACGTCCGCCGACGAGAACCACCGGAACCTTCTGTCCTGCAGCAACATTCGGAGCACCGCAGACGATCTGAAGCGGTTCTTCCTGTCCGACGTTTACAGTGCACACATGCAGGTGATCGGAATCCGGATGATCCTCACAGGTGAGGATCTGACCGACTACAATGTCAGCAAGATCAGCATCCAGGTCAAGATGACCTT
>JAUNAN010000160.1 GCA_030527595.1 Lachnospiraceae bacterium
ACCGGCTTCCGTTTGTGCCGATTTTTGTCATACCTTATTTTTCCTGGTTCTTTTTTGTCCCCTTCTGGAGCATCTGTCTCTATTACTGGGACCGGGATGCCTATGACAGAACAACAACGGGACTGATGATCGGTATGACAGTTTTTCTGATCGTGTCCACAGTGTGGCCGAACGGGCAGGACCTGCGTGTGAACGGTCTGCGGGATACAGGGCTGTTCACACGCATGATCCTGGGGATCTGGGGAACGGACAGTCCGACAAATGTGTTTCCCAGCATGCATGTGTTTAACAGTCTGACGATCTGGATCGGCACCATGCATACGAAGAGCAGGGGGCTGAAGAAGAAAAACGTGAGGTTCGGCATTACGATATGGGCGGCTCTGATCTGCCTGTCCACCGTGCTGATCAAGCAGCACTCGATCCTTGACGGGATCGGTGCGGCGATACTTGCCCTTGTGCTCTACCTTGTGATCTATAAAAAAAATCTGTACTTGAAGTTTCGTATGTTCCGGTCACAAAAAGACCGTGAGCTGGAAGAAATGCAAAAAGCTGCACAGCGATGAGCCGTGCAGCTTTTTGCATAAAAAATGGACGGTACAGGGTTCGAACCTGCAACCCCTCACACGTGAAGCGAGTGCTCTCCCGTTGAGCTAACCGTCCGTAGATGATTATAACACCAACTTGTTTGCCGTGCAATGGAAAGTTCAGAGTGGTGTAAGTGTATTGTTGCGGGAGCTGCTTCGGATGGTGTATAGTAGATTGAAGACAGCAATACGCAAAAAGAAAATGCGTATGCTTTGCATATCAAGGAGGATAAACACATGAAAATCGGATTCGGTAGTGATCATGCAGGAATTGAACTGAAGCTGCAGCTGATGGATTATCTGAAGGAACAGGGACATGAGGTCGTTGATTACGGCAATTATGATCCGGACGACAGAAACGATGATTATCCGGTGCCCGGCCGCAAGGTTGCAGAGGCGATTTATAACGGAGAAGTAGAGAAGGGCCTTCTTGTCTGCGGTACAGGTGTAGGTATCTCTCTTGCTGCAAATAAGGTTCCGGGAGTTCGTGCATGCGTATGCTCCGAGCCGTATTCCGCTGAAATGTCTGTTCGCCACAATAATGCAAATATTGTATCTATGGGCGCACGTGTAGTCGGCCGCGAGCTCGCAAAGAAGATCGCAGATGCATTCTTCAACGCAGAATTCGAAGGCGGAAGACATGCAAGAAGAGTTGAGATGATCAATCAGATCGAAGAAGATTACAGAAATAAATAAGTAAAAAGCTACATATCAAAGGAAGTGTATCCGTATGCGGTACATTTCCTTTTTGTTGCGTTTTTCATTTTCCATGCCGGCTCTTATAATGGTGCGGTATGAAAGGTGGTGTAATTATGGGTTTTCCCCATATGCTGATTGTAGCGATCGGATTGTCTCTTGATGTGTTTGCCTACTGTCTGTACAGAGGTGCAATGGTGGCTGAAATCGATAAAGCGGAATTTGCGAAGATGAGCGCTGTTTTTACTGCGTTCCAGATGGGGATGCTTGCGCTCGGGAATCTGATCACCAGGATTCCCGTCGTCGGAAAATTCTATCGCTCCGCAAATTTATTATGGATGGTACTCGCATCCCTCATGTTTTTCGGTCTCGGGATCGCACTCATTCTGAAAGCATTTATCAGGAGAAATAAAAAAATAGAAGAATCGAAATCCGCCGCACTGCGGATGTCCGTGCTGTTGCTCTGGGCACTGATGACATCGATTGACGCTCTGATTGCAGGCATCGGCTTCGGATTTTTGGGCTTTGCCTTCATTTCTTCGATTCTTGTGGTGGGCGTGATCACTGCGATAACCGTGACGATCGGGATTCTCTGCGGATACCGCCTCGGATGCGGCCCCATGAATAAATTTATTCTGCTGGGGGGCCTGCTCGTTTTTATCGGCGGTGTGGATGTTCTGGCAAACTATCTGACCAGGATCTATTGATCGATCGGATAAAGAGAATATGCCGGATCGGATGTAAGAGAATGTGCTAAAAGCGATCCGGTCATCCGCACGCGTCTGCGAATGAAAACCGCATGCGAAGATCAAATTAATAATAAATAGAAAGAGCCGGACAGGCGGGAAGCTGATATGCTTCCGGGTCTGTCCGGCTCTTTGCTTTTAATTTTATTATTATTTCCATTATTATAGAAAGAACTCGTTTAAGGAACGGCATACTGCCGCTCATAGCGGAAGAAGGGAGGGATCAACGCCTTGCGTCTGACTTCGGCACCTCATCCCTGGAGAAAGCGGCGGCTGCTGCTCTCAGAAAATAGGAATGCGTATCGGCAAGCTCTTCGGCGCTGCAGGACATATCCTTAATGATCCATTCCCGTATGATATTGATCAGTCCGTAGGTGTAGTAGGCAGCGGCGAAATCTTCCGTGGCTGCCGGCGGAGCGCCGACTTTACAGAGCGGATGCAGCTCAATATATTTTAAAATAAGACTGCTGACATAGCGCTGCATAAGGTTATCGAAGGAATTCGGACCGTCGACGGTGTAGGCGCGGCGGTAAAACTTTTTATCCTTCTCCAGACACTTGCAGAACATAACGATCGCTTCTCTTTCCATATGATTCTGCAGGAGCAGTCTGACGGGATCGATGATCTCGGTAACAAAGATCCACTCCAGCACTTCATATTTATCCTGGAAATGTTTGTAGAAAGTAGGACGGATCAGTCCCGCACGATCGGTGATCATTTTGATCGTGATCTTTTCAAAGGGGGTTGTCAGCATCAGTGACTTAAAGCAGTCGGCGAGAAGCTCTCTCGTCAGATCGCGTTTTGACTCCATGTTTCCTCACCTTGTTTTGTGGGGTGCGATCAGTGGTTTCTGATACACCGGGTCGGAAGCGGGCGGTTTTATCCCGCTTTCCTATGAAATTATACCCTCAGTCAAACATGATTTCAACATTTCAAACTCGCGCTTTCAAA
>JAUNAN010000161.1 GCA_030527595.1 Lachnospiraceae bacterium
ATGGAAACAGATCAAGAAATTCAGGCAGGAAGTGTGACCTATAGCAAGGAAAGTGACAAACAGGTCAAAAATTCTGGTAGAAAGTGTGACCTATAGCAAGAAAACGCGGAAACAGGTCAAAAAATCCGGGGAGGAAATCATTAGTTTACAACAGGTTGTCATTTCTCGGCTTCTTCATATTGACGAATGATTTCAAATCAAGGTAAAATCAGAGTAGGTTCAATGATACGGCCGGATATAAAGAGGGAGGGAGTAGAGATGAAAAAGAGAAAACAGATGCTGGCAATGCTTCTGTCGATGTCCCTGGTTTTGGGAGGAACCGGGAGTCCGCTTGGCGTGGTATTTGCCGAAGATAGTTCAGATGAAGTGACAGAGTATGATCTTCCTGAGGAGGAAACATTTGACGCTTATGAGGAGGATCCTGAAGAAGAGGATGCAGAGGATGCAGACGAGGACGAAAACTACGAGGCTGCACCATCTGCTGAGGAAGAATTCTTCAGTGTCGAAGTGGAAGAGGAAAGTGAAACAGAGGAAGAAGAGTGGATTCTTTCTCCGGAAGAGGAGATCGTTGACGAGGATACCACTGAGGAAGAACAGCCGCAGGAAGAGACTGCGGGTGTCATGGAAGCAAACGATGATGGATTATCTTCCGGACCGGAGGAGCTGGAATTAGATACCAGCTATGAAGTAAAGCTCGTAAACGGTAATGGTTTCGACTCGACCTTTACACCGGCGACCAGCGGAGAATACACATTAACGATATCCGGAAGTGCCGGAGACTCCTTCTGTTCTCTTTACAAAGAAGGGGACTATTTAGAGAGCACGGACAATACTGAGGCAGGAGCGGAGTTGACATTTTCCTATGTACTGATCAAGGGGCATCAGTATAAGTACAGCTTTGTCAACCAGAATGATGCATTTCAGATTCAGCTGACACTGACACAGGAGGTCGATGAAGAAAAGACGGAAAGCAGCGGACCGGCAGTACTTCAGCTGAATGAGGACTATCATGGAATCGTTGTAAACAGGAAAGAAGTAAGTGCCTCCTTCACTCCTGAGGAGAGTGGAATCTATATTTTTGATACAGTATCCTATGCTCCGGATCCATTTCCGGTATTCCGGCTGAAAAATAATAAGCAAAATGTAGAGATGAGTAATCAATGGTATCCGTGGGATGGAACTTCCAGAAAAGTTCGCTACTATGCCGAATTGAAGCAGGGGCAGACGTATACCTGCGTTGTAGAGTTTCCTTCTATGGACTATCCGGCCTATGGGGAATTTACACTGTCTGTAGTCAAACAGGAAGTATTCCCGCTTGTCTTAGATACCGAGGTTGAGATTTCTGTTGTGGACAATAAAAAGGCAGAGGCAGTCTTTACACCGCAGACGACAGGAAAATATACGCTTATCGGATCTGAAGGCAGAAATGACAATGATCTGCGTGTGCTCATCAAACAGGGAGATACAAAATTATTTGATGTTCATTACGATGATGAGGGAAATCTTTCACAGAGTATCGTTCTGGAAAAGGATCAGGAGTACAGATTCATTTTTTCAAGCAATTTGGAGAGTGACAGTGCAAAAGTGCGTCTGACCTTTGATGAGGAGAACGAAGGAGAGATCACCGGCAGCAATCAGCTGGAACTGGAGGAAGGAAAGTCCTATGATCTGTCATTTATTAACGGCAAGATCGCGGAGGGCTCCTTCACAGCATTAAGAACAGGAACCTATGCGTTTACGATCACCGGCTATCCTGACAAGAATGAGGAACCGGGTATCGAAATGAAATGGAAAGGTACAGACGAAACGTTTGAGGATATTACAGCGATCGAGGAAGATGAGAACAAGATCGTCCACTACGTTCCGCTGTATGAGGGTCAGGCAGTCGACTATTGGATAGACAGCAATGCGGCTTCCGGAAATGTGCATCTCTCAGTAGATTACCTCAGTGAACTGATGTACTCAGAGGCTCCGGAGACACTGGAACTGGATCAGACATATGACATCACAATTGCATACCATCGACAGGTAGAATCCAGATTTGTTCCGGAAAAGAGCGGTCTTTATACGCTGACCGGCATTGATCTTGACGGATATGCCACGGTGATCGTGTCTCAAAATGGTGACATTTTGAAGACTTATGACGATTTTTCAGGAGATATAGAAAAACCGGAACGCTTTAAAGTACAGTGTATATTGAAAGCCGGTGTTGAGTATACCTATACATTTGCTGCCGAATTGAATCAGTTTAAGGCAACCCTGACGATGGACAAAGAGCTCGAAGATGATGTTACGGGAAGCACGGGACCTTCAGAGCTGCACGAGGGAGAGACCTATGATGTGAGGATAGTGTACAAAGAAAATATAACCGGAGAGTTCTGTCCGGAACAGACAGGTATCTATGCCTTCACCTTCGCTTGCGGATCAGCAGATAACATGCCCGAACTTATGCTGATGAACGGCAATTTATATCTTGAGGTCGCAGTAAGAGAGGTCGGTAACAGCTTAATCTACTATGCGCCGTTGACTGCCGGAGAACATTATACCTATACAGTGATGAGCCCGAAAGTATATGATGAGTTTCAGATGTCAGTGGAATATCAGGGTGAGGCGATCCAGACAGAGGGACCGGAAGTGCTCAGCCTGGATACAGACTATACGATTAAATTTGGGCATATGAGATTAAAGATGGATACCAGATTCACACCGCAGAAGACAGGCAGGTACCGACTGATCACTTTTGATAATACCGACGGCAGTGATCCGCAGACCGCTCTTTTGGATGACGAAGGTTTAAATTTACAGTCGGCAGGGGATGGAGAAGGAAGTATCTGTACGATTCTGGACGTAGAGCTGACAGCAGGTACTACCTATGTCTTTGGGCTGTATAACTGTGGAAATACACTCAGCAGCTACAAGATCCGGATGACCTGTTTGGAAAGTGAGACTGAGAAGCAGACAGAAAG
>JAUNAN010000045.1 GCA_030527595.1 Lachnospiraceae bacterium
TAACAATTTACAAGGTTCCTCCCACCACCCAAGGGTAGTGGGTTTCCGCCTATGCGAATCGAAAGGATTTTGTTATGAAACAGGTTTATCTGCGGCTGCGGTCTTCCCGAAAGGATCTGTCATTATCAGTAAACTCATTAAAATAGCCGTGAGGATAAAACTCGATCTCCATTGCCAGAAGTACCTGGATATTTGCAACTTCATAATCGTTCAGCAGAGACTTCGGAAACTTTCCCGGCGGGTAGATCGGCTTGTACCACGACATACCGGAAAAATAATCGTTCAGTTCCTGTGTTTGAAAGGATCCGCCGTGGCGGGCATAGATCTCATTTCTGGCATAACAGGCTTCCTTGCCGGATAAACCGTTCAGATCTCCTCTGGTCAGATAAGTGGAGTCGCTGTTCGGCAGGATCTGGTAGTTGGAAGAGTCAGAGGATGTTTCTGTCTGTGTCTCTTCGGCAGGAGGAGGTTCCGGGGAATCTCCGTTTTGCTGCGGAAGCTGCGGCTGAACTGCAGGCTGCTGTGCGGGAATCTGAATGACAGGATTCTGTACAGGCGCTGTCTGCTGTGGTGTGCTCTCTATCATTTTGGCATAATCCAGATTGATCCAGCCGCTGAATCCCTGATAGGAAGTATAGCCGTAATTCCCGTCATAGGAGGTCACCAGAAAGGTGGCTCCCTTCGGGATGCGGATCAGCACTTCAGAATCCTTATCAGGTTCGGGATGAAGAGCGATACCGTATTCATAGGAACTCGTGATCTCATACAACTGCCCTGCCGCTGTGGGAACCGGTGCATCTGAACCGGTATTCTGATCTATCACAGCCGCATAATCCAGATTGATCCAGCCGTCAAATCCACCGTAATAAGTATATCCGTAGTTCTGATAGACAGAGGTCACCAGAAAAGTATCACCCTGAGGAATTCTGGTCAGTGTGACAGAATCTTTATTGGGCTGCGTATGAAGAGCAATGCCCTCTTTGTAATCGCTGGTGATCTGATAGGTCTGGTTTACCGGACTGCAGTCTCCCCAGTCATCCGGAGAAATCGTCTGCATATCATCCATCAGTATGTCTGTCTTTAAATCTTCTGAAAGATTGTCTTTTGCTCCCGCAGAGACGGAAAAGACCATGCCTGCCGCAAGCAGAAAGGCTGCAGTCAGAAGACCTTTGTATAACTTCATGTTACCACCTCTTTTGCATATCATATCAAGTAAACAGCTATTGTTATGGTCATTTTAATCCCCCCTGGAGAGGGTTGTCAATGAATAACAGTTTCAGAAAAAATGAATTCATTTATTGACAGCATAATGCATCTCTTGCAGCAGCAGGCGTTCTTGGAATGCCGGCACTGGCAGAGAGCTCCGCAATCTACACTCCGGGTACCTACAGCGCAACTGCAACAGGTATCGGTACTGTTACTGTTACTATGACTTTTGATGAGACCAGCATCACAGATGTTGTTCTTGATGTCAGCGGTGAGACCCCGTCCATCGGACAGGTTGCTGCTGAGGAGCTGCAGGCTGCTCTGCTCGCTTCCGAGAACGGCGATATCGATGCAGTTTCCGGTGCTACCGTTACTTCTACTGCTGTAATGCAGGCTGCTAAGAAGTGTATCGCTCAGGCAAAGGGTGAGACCGTTGTTGAGGTTAAGTCTCTCGACGAGGGCAGCGAGGAAGACTGGCTTGGACAGGAGCCGACCATCGAGGATGCAGACATCGCAGAGACCATCGAGACCGACATCGTAATCGTTGGTGCTGGTAACGGTGGTATGTGTGCAGCTGCATTCGCAGCAGACAATGGTCTGAACTTCCGCGTGATCGAGCAGAATCCGGTAGTACAGGATACCCGTCACTGGTATGGTGCTATCGATTCTAAGGAAGGTCTGGCAGCAGGCGCTGTGATCAACAGAAAGAAACTTCTGTCTGAGATCAGCCGTTATGCTTCCGGTAAGTGTAACCAGAGAGTTGTCAATACCTGGATCAATGAGTCTGCAGCAATGCATGATTTCGTTTCCGGTATTCTTGAGAGCGAGCCGTACAACTACAAGTGTGTATTCACTGCAGGTGAGGAAGCTCGTTGGCCGGAGAGCGAGGATTCTTCTTCCTTCGTATTCCCGGAGCAGGAGCACACCTACCGTGCATCTGAGTCCGAGTACGGTCTGGACCGTAACGAAGTATTCCTCGAGTACATCCAGAACAAGGGCTATGATGTTGACTTCAACACCAGCCTGGTAAAACTTGAGAAGAACGACGAAGGCCGCGTGACAGGTATCATCGCTCAGCGTGTTGAGGACGGCGCTTTTGTTCGCTACAATGCAGCAAAGGGTGTTCTTCTGGCAGCTGGTGGATATCCGGGTAACCCGTACATGATGGAGGCACTGGATCCGCTCGGAACTTCCGTAACAACTGCATGCTCTTTCAGCCCGTCTGACAAGGGTATGGGTATCCGTGCAGCTATCTGGGCAGGTGCTGAGCTTGACAAAGAGCCGGCTCCGATGCTCTTCGACCGTGGTATCGTTGCTCCGGGCGTAGATGCAGGTTATGTTGAGAGTGCTTCTTCCTTTGGCGGAAAGGCATTCCCGGGAACCGTTCGTCAGTACAATCCAGGTACACAGCCGTTCCTGAAGGTGAACCGTCACGGTATCCGTTTCGCTAACGAGTCTTCTCCGTACAATGATATCAACTACGCAGCAGCTCAGCAGCCGGGTCATGTTTATGCACAGATCCATGATGCTAACTACTTCGAGGATATCCAGAGATTCCATACCATCGGCTGCTCTGCACAGTCCAGAAGCATCCCGGGATATATGGAGAACATGCTTGCAGAGCGTGAGGCAGAAGGTCTTGTTATGAAGGCTGACACCATCGAGGAGCTGGCTGACAAGCTTGGTTTCGAGGGTAAGGACAAGGAGAACTTCCTTGCAACTGTTGAGCGTTACAACGAGCTGTATGATAACCAGGAAGACGTTGACTTCGGTAAGATGGCTCCGCGTCTGTCTGCTATCAAGACTGCTCCGTTCTACGGTCTGTGGCTTGGTGCATCTCTGCTGACAACTGAGCAGGGTATCCGCATCAACGAGAAGACCCAGGCTCTGGATGCAAACGCAAACCCGATCGAGGGTCTGTATGTAACCGGTGATATGTCCGGTTCCTTCTTCGCAAACAACTACCCGTGCCTGATGGCTGGTATTGCCTGCGGACGTACTCTGACCTTTGCTATCAAGGCTATCAAGCAGATGGCAGGTCTGGAGGAGTAATCTGATTCCAGAATAAAACAGATGAGCTGTCGCGAAACAACTGATTTTTCGGTTGAAAGAGCGGCAGCTCTTTCTTTATGCAAAAAAAAAGCGTACCGCTGTAAAAGAGTACATCCTCTTCTATAACGATACGCTTTTATTAATGAAATACGTTGATTAACATAAAGAACTTACGTCAACCAGTCTTCCATCTCTCCAGATTCTTTCGAGATCATAGAAGATTCGATTCTCAGAATCAAATACATGTACGATCACATCACCGAAATCCATCAGCACCCAGTTTGCTGTCTGATAGCCCTCCACCTGTCTGGATGGGGAGCCTGCTTTGGAAAGTGTCTCCTCGACATTATCAGCGAGCGCCTGAACCTGGTTTTTGTTCATTCCGCTTGCAATGATAAAGTAATCTGCGAGTACGGATACCTCAGTAATATCGATCACCTTGATATCTTCTCCCTTTTTATCCTCCAGTGCTTCTACTGCCAGTCTGGCAAGATTCTTTGATTTTTCTGAAACCATAGGTCTCCTCCTGTCTGATTGTTTGTTCTGTAGTTACCTGGTTTACTGTGACAGCATGACCTTCTTGTAATACTCGTAGGCCTCCACCGTCATCGGATCGGTGGACCGCTCACTCTTTCGCAGATAAGCGAGTGTATCGGACAGGATCTTGAAAAGAGCCAGATCCAGTTCCTGAAAAGAAAGCGTCCGCACGTCACTGAGATTAGGTGTCTTGTTTCGATGAGGTTCAATGTAGTCTGCGATGTAAATGATCTTTTCCAGACGGGACATTCCGCCATGGCCGGTGGTATGCCAGGTGATGGCATTGAGGATATCCTCGTCTTCGATTCCGTATTTTTCCGCAGCAAGATAGGCACCGACCTTTCCATGCAGAAGATACGGATTTTTTTCCTCGGTCGGAGTGATCTCAATCCCGGCCTTTTTACAGATCTTCAGTTTTTTTGAATCCGGCATGCATTTGGCACAATCGTGCAGCAGACCTGCGACTTGTGCGTTTTCCATATCCTCTTCATAGCGCATGGCAAGGGAGGCTGCGGTATACATCACACCGAGTGTGTGTTCATACCGGTTGCTGTCCATGTATTTTTTTACGGTCTTTTGCATTTTACTGAGATTATACATTCCTGCTCCTTGTCCATTGCTTATTTCATTATATCTGATACAGCTTTCGCTCTTCGATAAAGCGCAGCACCGCATCAGGGAGGTAATAGCGTGCCGGTTCACTGTTGCTGATCCATTCACGCACGGTATGTGATGCGATATCTATGTTCGGAGTCAGCAGCATTCGAATATCCGCCTGATACATCTGCTTCAGCTCCTCAATTTTTGCTTCAAATCGGGACAGACTGACATGATCCCGGATAGAGACCACGAGGGTACAGAGGCGTGCGATCTGGTCGGGATCACGCCACTGCTCAAAATCAAACAGGGAGTCCGCACCCATGATGAAATAGTATTCTGTGTCCGGATGCTGTGCATGCAGCCGTTCCAGAGTCACTCTGGTATAAGTATATCCCTTATCACCGGCTTCCTCGAGAGAAAGCTCAAAATGAGGATTGTCGGCAATTGCAAGCCGCACCATCTCTATACGCTCTTCGAGAGAGGCACGTCCCTCCCGATTTTTTTTATGCGGAGGATTTCCTGCCGGCATAAAGAGTACCCTGTCCAGATCAAACTGGTGATAGGCACTCTCTCCGAGAATCAGATGTCCGATATGAATCGGATCAAAGGTTCCGCCCATAATACCGATCTTACGTGTTGTTGTTCCTTCCATAATCTCCTATCCATTCCGCTGCTGTCCCGGAAAATCAACGATGATCAAAGCGGCAGTACGATCTTTTTCTTGTTGTCCTTGCCCTCTTTATAGAGTACGATCTTTTTGCCGATGACCTGAACTACCTGAGATCTGGTACGCTCAGCAACCATGGCAGCCAGCTCACGTGGATCATCCATGCAGTTCTGAAGGACACTGATCTTGATCAGCTCTCTTGCCTCCAGAGCTTCCTGGATCGCCTGTGTGTTTTCCGGTGTAAGACTGGACTTGCCGATCTGGAAAATCGGGTCCATGGTCATTGCAAGACCCTTCAAATATGCTCTCTGCTTACTTGTCATAGCTTATAAACTCCTATAAATGCTTACTTATAATAATCAAACGCCAGTCCATACATACGCACGGTATCGCCTTCTTCGATACCGGCTTCCTCAAGCTGCTCTAAAATACCGGTATCCTTGAGGAAACTCTGGAAGAACAGGAAGCCCTTCTCAGACTCCAGATTGGTATAACCGAGCATTTTTTCGATGCGCGGACCCTCAACGATGAAGGTGTGCTCCTCTTCGGTCGATTTCTCAACAGTAAACGGCAGATTCTCTCCGATGAGATGCTCTTCCGGAAAATACTCCTGAGCGAAGGTGAGTGTCTCCTCCGGAAGGGTATCCAGAAGCTCTCTCACATAGTAGAGGAGCTCTTTTAAGCCTTTTCCGCTGACTGCGGAGATCGGAAATACCTTGATGCCCTGCGGCTCAAATTCCTGCTTGAGGCGTTCTACCGGATCTTCATCGCCCGGATAGATGACATCGATTTTATTAGCTGCGATGACCTGCGGTCTTTTGGCAAGATCCTCATTGTAGCGACGAAGCTCGTCATTGATCTTGTAGACATCATCGACCGGATCACGTCCCTCAGTTCCTGCGGCGTCAACCAGATGAATCATCACTTTCGTACGCTCGATATGACGAAGGAACTCATGTCCGAGACCAATGCCCTCGGAAGCACCTTCGATCAGTCCCGGAATATCAGCGATGACAAAACCTTTGCTTCCTGCAAGGTCAACAACACCGAGGTTCGGGCTGAGGGTCGTAAAGTGATAATTTGCGATCTTAGGCTTGGCATTGGTAACTCTGGAAAGCAGGGTGGATTTTCCAACATTCGGGAAACCGACCAGACCGACATCTGCGATCACCTTCAGTTCCAGGCTGACGAGCAGCTCCTTTGCCGGCTTACCCGGCTGAGCATATTTCGGAACCTGCATGGTTGCGGTAGCGAAGTTCATGTTTCCGAGACCGCCTTTTCCGCCGCGCAGAACTACCTGTCTGAGGTTATCGCCGGACATATCAGCGATGACCTGTCCGCTCTCCGCCTCTTTGATCACGGTACCTTCCGGTACCTTTAATACGATATCTGCTCCATTGGCTCCATGACGGCGCTGCTTGCTGCCGCTCTCGCCCGGCTGTGCAGCAAATTTATGCTTGTGACGGTAGTCGCCGAGGGTGGTCATACCCTTGTCTACTTCGAAAATGACGTCACCGCCTTTTCCTCCGTCTCCGCCGTCCGGACCGCCGGCAGCCACGAAAAGCTCTCTTCGGAAGCTTACATGACCGTCTCCGCCCTTGCCTGAGCAGATCGTAATTTTTGCTCTATCTGCAAACATATAATATCTATTCTCCGTTCTGGTAAAAAAAGCGGCTTCAAACCACTAAGATTTGAAGCCAGCTTTACGTTGCTCTGTAGGTATTACTCTTCAGTTACCGGCACGATAGAAACCTGCTTCTTATCGCGTCCCTTTCTCTGGAATCTTACAACTCCGTCACACAGTGCAAACAGAGTATCGTCTCCACCACGGCCTACGTTTACGCCCGGATGGATCTTTGTTCCACGCTGTCTGTAAAGGATGTTTCCGGCTTTTACAAACTGTCCGTCAGCTCTCTTCGCACCTAATCTCTTAGACTCGGAATCTCTACCGTTCTTGGTAGAACCTACTCCCTTTTTATGAGCGAAAAATTGAAGGTTCATGTTAAGCATGTCCTTACACCTCCTCAAAAATGATATCAATAAAGTCTGAATACTGTCCGTCCTCCATACTCTGTAAACCGAGCAAGAGGGACTTTATAAGCAGTGTACACTGCTCACTCGGTGTGTTTTCCAATCGAAAACTCAGAAAAGCAGATGAAGCATCCGTATCCAGAGTAAATACATCCTCTGTAAAAGCTTCAATGGAATTTACGGTGTTGAATACCAGTGCAGAAATAGCGGCACAGACGATATCCTCGCCTTCGTCAGCATAGCCTGCATGCTCTTCACAGGTAAAGCCCATGTATGCTCCGTCTGAATCCTGATAAAAAGTCACCTTAGTCATGATACACCAGATTAAGCGTTAATCTTCTCGATCTTGACCTGAGTGAACTGCTGTCTGTGGCCGTTCTTCTTGTGGTATCCGGTTTTTCTCTTATACTTGTAAACAACAACCTTCTTAGCCTTGCCGTTCTTAACAACGCTAGCAGTTACTGTTGCACCGGCTACATCAGCACCAACCTTAAGACCGTCATTGCTTACTGCAAGAACCTGATCAAAGGTTACAGACTCCCCTGCCTCGACACCAAGCTTTTCTACATTAATGATATCGCCTTCGGATACTTTGTACTGTTTACCACCTGTTGCAATAATTGCGTACATATGGCACCTCCTATAAACATTACTCGCTAACTACGGTGGGATGCATCTGCATCACGCTTAAACCTCATTATGCGGCATACTCATGTACAATAACATACAATTTTCAGAAATGCAAGCGAAAAGTGTGAGAATTTCCGCTTTTTTTCAGGATTTCTCTCAACTGCGCAGGCTGGCACGGCGCTCTCTTCCGAGCTGTTCCGAGAAAGGAACCTTTCCTCTTTTTCGGGTGACTTCCACCAGTCCGAGTGAAGTCATATCCACAAAAACAGCCTTCTGCGGATCTGCCTTCAGTGCCTTTGAGAGAACACGGATGACCTCTTCCTTGGCTTCCTTTGACTTCATATTGATAAAGTCGATCAGGATGATGCCTGAGATATTTCGAAGCCGAAGCTGTCTTGCTGTCTCGACTGCAGCCTCCAGATTGATCTTCAGAAAAGTCTCCTCCTGTCTTCTGCCGCCGACATATTTTCCGGAATTCACATCAACGACGGTGAGCGCCTCTGTAGGCTGGATCACAAGAGTGCCTCCGGATTTCAGCCAGACCTGCTCTGACAGCGCCTCCTCAAATCGGGTATTCAGAGAATAGAGCTTGTGCATCGGAAGCAGCCGGTCTTTGTAGAGACGCAGTTTCTCCAGATCCTCCGGCTGATGCTGCGTCAGCCAGTCGGAAAGCTCTTCAAATAAGAGCGGATCATCAGTAAGCACCTCTTCGTAATCATCCGGACGAAGATCGCGGATACGGTTTAAATACTCAGAGGGTGAACGATACATGCAGGTACGGATCGGACGATGCGGCGCCTGTGCAAGGAGCGTTTCCGCAGCGGATTCCAGCTGATGAAGTTCCGTAAGCAGTGCCTCAGGTTCTGCATCTGCCGCATTGGTGCGCACGATCCAGCCAAACGGAACACTTCTCTCTTCTGTTTTGCCGAGCTCTTCCTCGATCAGTACACGGAGACGGTCACGGCTCTCCTGCGGAAGCTTGGATGAATAAAAGATCTTCGGATTGCCGATGTTCAATACCAGATATCTGCCGGCCAGACTGATCTCCGAGGTGACCATCGGTGCCTTTGTTTTCACTGCATCACGCACTGTCTGTACCAGCAGTTCATCTCCGACGACCGGTTCTCCGGTCTTTTTTCCGGAAGTTCTGATCAGATAATCTGATTTGCTGAGGTCCAGATAACAGGAGATACCGCCTTCGATCTCTACGAAGGCGGCATGAATACTGTTGACGATTTTTGTAACCTTTGCGGTATAAATATTTCCAACCAGACTCTGGTGTTCCACGGCTTCGAAGGAAAGCTCGACGGTTCTGTTTTCGTGGATCAGAGCCGTCACGATACCGTCCATCCATCTGGTTACCAGTAATTGTTTGTTTATCATGAAAGTGTGATTTCCTCGCCAAGGTCCTCCAGAGAGACAAGTCTGCGCTGACCGTCAGTACCGATATCCGCATAGAGTTCATTTCGATGAACAAGCAGAGCGATCTCCGGAAGTTCTGTTTCAAGATAATCTGCAAAGGCAGACATCACAAGGTCCGGTTTCAGATTGGCTGCACTGCCTGAGGCGAGCAGCATATGGATCTGATCCTTATCTGTGGAAAGTTCATAGATCATTGGACGGATATTTGTTTCCACTTCGTTCTTCTTTGTCTTTTTCAACACCTTGATCTCAGAAAGTTTCGCAAATTCAGCGAGCTTTTCCTGCCATCCGTCAGCCGGTGCATAGCCGTCGCGGAAATGAACGGTATACTCCGCTGCAGCGACGATAGCCATGGCATTGGAAGATTTGCCGTCAGCTACCTGACGGAAGCTTAAAACGCGCATGCCGTCGGCCATCACAGCATTAAGGCGTTTTACTGCCTCAGCTGAGGAAACCGGGGTGCGCAGCTCGATATCAAAATACTCACCGGTGCTGGTAGTTCCGACACCGAGCGGAGAAGCGAAGGACATGATCATATGCGGGCTGAATCCCTCTGAAAATGCAATGTCGATCTCTGCGCGGCGGATCGCCTTCTGGAAATAACGCATGATATCCAGATGACCGATGAATTTCATCACGCCTTCTTTTGCAAATTTAATTCGTACCTTCATAACACACACCTCCGCCATAACATTTTGCACCACATCCGGAACAGTTCTGTCTGCAGTTTGGTGTTACTTCCGCACGCAATGCTCTCTCCCATTCACGGTGAAGGAATTTTTTGGTGACACCAATGCCAATGAAATCCCACGGGAAGATCTCATCCTCTGCACGTTCTCTGGTAGTATAGAAATCCAGATCCAGACCGCAGCGCTGAATGGAATCCATCCAGATCTCATTTGAAAAGGTCTCAGACCAGGCATCATAGATCGCACCGTGACGGTAAGCATCCAGGATGACCTCTGCAACCTTTCGGTCGCCGCGGGCAAAGAATCCCTCCAGTACGGTCACATCTGCTTCGTGCCATCGATAGCTGATACTCTTGCGGTTGAGCTGTTCTTTGATCTCATGGTTGACCGTCTTGGCACGTCCGAGGAAATCATCCTTCGTACACATCGGTGCCCACTGGAACGGTGTAAACGGCTTCGGCACAAAGAAGGAAGTGCTGACATTGATCTGACACTTTCCGTTGCGTTGATCCTTCGGGATCTCGTAGTAACGTTTTGCGATCTTTTCCGCAAGATGAGCGATCTCCTTGCGATCCTCTTCTGTCTCTGTAGGCAGTCCGAGCATAAAGTAGAGCTTTACTTTGTTCCAACCACCCTCAAAGGCCTCTCCGGCACCTTTCAGGATGACTTCCTCAGTCAGGCCCTTGTTGATAACATCTCGAAGACGCTGTGATCCTGCCTCCGGGGCAAAGGTGAGGCTGCTCTTCCGCACATCCTGTACCTTGCTCATCACATCCAGGGAGAAGGCATCGATACGGAGAGACGGCAGAGAGATATTGATATTTTTCTTTTTGCACTCCTCGATCAGATAGCTGATCAGATCCTCCAGACCGGTGAAATCACTGGAACTTAAGGAACTTAAGGAGATCTCTTCATGACCGGTATTTTTCAGCATTTCTGCGGCGAGACGTTTTAATTCCTCGGTATTCTTTTCGCGTGTCGGACGATAGATCATTCCGGCCTGACAGAAACGGCAGCCTCGGATACATCCGCGCTGGATCTCGAGCACTACACGGTCCTGCGTTGCCTTAATATAAGGCACTACAGGAGCCTCAGGATAAGTTGTCTGAGAGAAATCCATGACCACCTGCTTCTCGATCGTGGATGGGATGCCATCGACAAGCGGGAAGAATTTTTCGATGGTTCCGTCCTCACGATAGGTGACATCGTAAAGCATCGGAACATAAATGCCCGGTATGGAGGCAGCGGCGATCAGAAACTCTCTGCGGGACTTTCCTTCTGCACGGCAGCACTTGTAAAGGTCAAGCAGCGGGCGGTAAACCATCTCACCCTCTCCGATATAGAACAGATCGAAGAAGTCAGCCAGCGGCTCCGGGTTGTAGGAGCACGGGCCTCCTCCGATCACGATCGGAACAGACCAGTCTCTGTCTGCGGCCTTCAGCGGAATGCCGCTTAGATCCAGAACCTGCAGAATGTTTGTGTAGCACATCTCATACTGGATCGTGATCCCGAGAAAATCAAAGTCTTTGATCGGATCCTGTGATTCCAGCGCAAAGAGCGGGATCTTCTGCTCTCTCATGATGGCATCCAGGTCCATCCACGGGGAATATACGCGCTCGCACCAGACATCGTCCATTCGGTTGAACATATCATACAGAATCTGAATTCCGAGATGGGACATACCGATCTCATAGACATCCGGAAAGCACATGGCAAAGCGGATGTCCACCTTGGACGGATCCTTTGTGACAGAATTGATCTCATTTCCGATATATCGGGAAGGTTTATCTATTTTCAGTAAGATTTCATCAGTTAAAGCGAGTTTTCTCATCGTTTGGACAGCTCCTCTGTAATATCATCCCAGGTGACACCACGTTCTGCCATCAGGACCATCAGATGGTACAGAAAGTCTGCCGCCTCGTATTTGATTTCCTCCGGATTCGGATTCTTCGCCGCGATCACGATCTCGGTAGCCTCCTCACCCAGTTTCTTTAAAATTTTATCGATTCCCTTGTCAAAGAGATAATTGGTATAAGAACCCTCCTTCGGATGCTCCTTGCGGTCCATGATCACGCCATAGACATCATCGAACACGGTCAGCGGATTTTTGCGGTCGCCGGAACCACTGTTTAAGATGCTTCGATAGAAGCAGCTGTGGTTTCCTGTATGGCAGGCTGCACCAGTCTGAACGATTTTTGCAAGAAGGGTATCGTTGTCACAGTCAATATGGAGGGAGATCATCTGCTGGTAATGACCGGAGGTCTCACCCTTCAGCCAGAGTGACTGGCGGCTGCGGCTGAAATAATGCATTTTTCCGGTGCGTATCGTGCGAAGGAAGGCCTCCTCATTCATATAGGCCACCATAAGCACCTCGCCGGTGGAATGTTCCTGAACAACTACCGGAAGCAGTCCGTCAGAGTTCAGCTTGAGATCTTCCCACTTTAAAGAACACTCGCTTCCTTTCATGGCGATTCCGCTTTCCGCAAGCTGCTGTTTTAAATTGTAGATGCTGCTGCCGGAAGAAAGAACGCAGCTTCCGGTGATGCCTGCAACCTGCTCTGCCTGAAGCAGTGCCTGGATCTTCTGATGATCGAAGCGGGTAAGTACTGTCAGTGCAGGCATCTTCAGATTCTGCACAACCTCATAGAGGTGATGCTCTCCCACCAGGAGCAGCAGAGATGCATAAGTCTGAATCTGCTGATCATACTCTTCCAGCTGAGCCTGGTCAGTGATGACACAGGCGATCTTGTCTTTGCCGAAACGGTCGGAAACCTCCTTCAGCATAGCGGCATTTTCTGACACGGACATATCAAGGAGTGCCTGGCTGCAGCCTGCATAGAGCAGCTTTTTGACATCCTCCACACGGTGAATGGCACCGCCGGCGATCATCGGGATGCGGACACTTCTTCCAATCTCACGCATCAGATCGATGTGGCGGTCATGCTCAGCATCACTTTCGGACAGGTCAATGATCAGGATGCCGTCAGCTCCCTGATCTTCAAAACGTTTTGCCTCTGCAATGGCATCTCCGTCCCCTCTTGCCTTAAAGTTCGTCAGGCTGCGTACAGAAATACCGTTTTTAAGAATGATATGTGTGTAAATCTCTTTTGTCATCTGATAGATCCCCCTTATAAACTTCCTTTTGTAGAGAGTACGCCATTGATGCGGTCATCTACCGTTGTAGCCATATCCAGCGCTTTTGCAAATGCCTTGAAAGCACACTCGGCAATATGATGATTATTGGTGCCGGACAGCTGGCGCAGATGCAGGTTCATTCCTGCACTGTAGGAAATGGCATAGAAAAACTCTCTCACCATCTCAGTATCGAAATCACCGATGCGGTCTGTCGTGAAAGTCAGGTCATACTGAAGATAAGGGCGTCCGGACAGATCGATTGCACAGAGCACCAGAGCCTCATCCATCGGAAGGATGACATGACCGTAGCGCCGGATGCCTGCCTTGTCGGAAAGTGCTTTCTTGATGGTCTCTCCGAGCACGATTCCGGTGTCCTCTATCGTGTGATGGGAATCTACTTCTACATCTCCGCGGATCTTTGCATTCAGGTCAAACAGACCGTGTCTGGCAAAACCGTTGAGCATATGGTCAAAGAACGGAATACCGGAATCTACGCTGCAGCTTCCGCTTCCGTCGATATTCAGGGTAAGGGCAATACTGGTCTCAGAGGTCTCTCTCTGTATCTTTGCAATTCTGTCGGACATGATTTTTTTCCTCCATATCTGATTTCGGTCTATTCGTTCTATTATAGCTTTTCAGATCAGGAATGTAAACAACGACGTCAAATTCTTTTCGACGATTTATTGCATAGTGTGGAATCTGATTCTTAAAATTCTTTAATTTTGTAAAATATTCATATACTTTTTGCGCAGGATATGGTATGATTAGGCTGTACTAATAGTAGTATGAGCCAAAATAAACATTTTGGCTAAGAGAAAGGAGTATTAAATAATGAAAAAAAGAATGATCGCACTGTCTGTAGTAATTGGTGCTCTGTGTATTCCGTTTGGTGTATCTGCGGAAGATTCCAGTCTGAGCGCTACTGATATTCTTGATAAGGCTAATGAGTATCAGCAGAGTGTAACTTCCATGACAATGCCGATGACCATGAACTTTGCAGGTGCATTAAAAATGTCCATGAGCGGCATGGAGCTCACCATGGATGCAAAGGGATCAGCAGATATCAATGCTGAGATGATCGTTGAGCCGATGCAGATGAAGATGACTGGTTCCATGTCTTTCGACATTATGGATCAGTCCATGGGAGGAAATCTTGAGAGCTACATTCTGGTAGATGATGAGAATAATCTTATGGATCTTTACCAGAAGGTAGATTACAAGGAAGATGATACCGAGACCACCGGTGAGTGGATGCATGATCAGCAGGATCTGAAGGAGATTCTCGAGGCATTCGGTGTTTCCTCTATCAAGGAGCTTCAGAGCCTGTCTACAGAGGATGCACTTGGAGAAGATATTAAAATTGAATGGGCAGTTGCAGAGCAGGATAACGCTTATGAAGTAAGTGGAAAGCTTGCATTTGCAGATCTGAAGTCACTGATCCAGCAGAGCGTTGAAGCTCAGTCCGGTGATATGGACGATGAGACCAAAGCTGCCGTAGAGCTTGTTTATGGATTCATGGATCCGATCTCTGTCAATATTTCTTATGTGATCAATAAGGATACCTTTGCAACAGAGTCTATTCATATGGATCTGAATGATACCGATATGGAGGCACTCAACGCAATGATCGCTCCGCTGATCGAATCATACTATGGCGCAGGTGATGACGAGGAGATTCCGGAGATGGTACTTTCCTTAGAGGACATTTCCATCGATGCAACCTACACCTATAATGATGTAGCAGAGATCGTTGTTCCGAGCGAGGCATCTTCAGCTACAGAGATCGATGTTGATGAGCTGATGAACAGCGCAGTTGATTCTGTTGAGAACAACTAAAAAACACACGAAACAATAGAATGCACGCTTCGCGAACATTCTATGGACAGGAATAAAGAGGAGCTGTTGCAGAATAGATGTTTGTTGAACATCTACGGAGCAACAACTCCTCTTCTTTTTTTTCAATTATGTGATTCTTAAAGGTCGAGCAGGCAGACACTGCCTTCTGTCAGACTCTTTTTTACATCAATAACGCGCTGATTTTCCGATCCTCGAAATTTCAGGCGGATATTCTTCTTCTCTTCTACAAATCTTCCGTCCACCAGAACATCCAGATAGGATAACAGCTCTTGCGTGTGACTGTAGCAGCGAAAACCTCCGGGCAGCATATCCTCAAAAAGATTTCCGGTATAAAGCCAGACATCCTTCGCTGGAAGTTCCTTTTTGATCCTGCGGAGCAGTCTGGCGATTCCTTCCTGATTGTATGGTTCCAGTGGTTCTCCACCAAGCAGTGTGATTCCCTGATACCAGGGCTTTCCAAGCTCAGCAAGGATCTCCTCTTCTGTTTCCTGGGTAAACTCCTCTCCGTAGGCAGGATCCCAGGTTTCCGGCTGAAAACAGCCTTTGCACTTGTTCGTACAGCCGGAGACAAACAGACTGATCCTTACACCGAGGCCATTTGCAATATCATTTTTCTTTATATTACCGTAATTCATAAGTTCTCCTGAAAATATTGAATATTGAATAGTATTATTTCACCACAGCCAGATTTTAGCACAGAAAATCTACGGTTACGGAAGAAATTTGCTGATATGCTTCTTTTTCCCGTAAAATTGAAGTTTTAGAACGAACTCTAACCCGCTTTTATGATCGATTACGGAAGAGATATGATCGGTCTATAGTATTTTCCGTAAAATTCTGTATTTCAAGTTGCTGTATCCATTGAAACAGACTGAATATATCATTTTTTACGGAACAAATCATGCTTTTCTGCAACTTCTTCCGTAAACAGCCAGATTCATCTTCGTGCCGGCTTCTGGGTGAGGCGGAATTATAGTAGTTTCATCCGAAAATTTTTACAAGATGAAAAATGGAGGGCTGTATCAGTACAGCCCTCCCCCAAATCTCCAAAAAAGAATGAA
>JAUNAN010000046.1:0-2020 GCA_030527595.1 Lachnospiraceae bacterium
AGGAGGACGATTATTATGGCACATAATCTGGCTGCGGCATTTGTGGAAGAAAATCACAGCGAGACACTGGAACTTCTGAAAACACTGACAGCGATTCCTGCGCCCACGGGAATGGAGGAAAAGCGGGCAGCCTTTATTCTTGACTGGCTGAAAAAGGAGGGGGCGGATTCTGCCTATATTGATAGTGTCGGAAATGTGGTTTTTCCGTATCCTGCAGCGGACCTGGAAAAGTATGCTGTAGTCATGGCACATATGGACACGGTTTTCCCCGAAACGGATCCTATTGAGGTGAAAGAGGATATTTTAAATCTCTATGCGCCCGGGATCGGAGATGATACGGGAAATCTGGTGAATATGCTCATGACGATCCGCTTCTTTTTACGTCACCCGGAGATTCAGGTAGATACACCGGTTCTGTTTGTGGCAGATGTCTGTGAGGAGGGCTTCGGAAATCTTAAGGGATGCCGTCAGATCTTTTCGGATTATGAGGGGAGAATTAAGTCCTTTATTTCCTTCGATCTCTATCTGGACACGATCGTGGAGCGTGCCGTGGGTTCAAAGCGGTTTCGCGTTGAGGCACGCACAAAGGGAGGACATTCTCTGCAGAACTTCGGCAATAAGAGCGCCATCAAGGTTCTTTCGGACCTCATTCAAAAGCTGTATGATGTGAAACTTCCGATCATCGGAAAGACAGTTTATAATGTCGGAACGATCAGCGGAGGAACCTCAGTCAATTCTATTCCGGAATGTGCAGAGCTCACTTATGAGATCAGATCGGATATGCCGGATAATCTCGAGTATATGGAAAAGTATTTTATTTCCTGTGTGGAAAAGCTCAGATTTTTTGATGTATCCGTTGAGATCGAGCTGTTGGGAGAGCGCCCCTGCGGAATTGAGAATGAAAGTGCCGAGGCGAAATATTTCTGCAATACCTTTGAATATATTCTCTCAAGATCCGCGCAGGAACAGATCCACATTATGTCCGGATCTACGGATGCCAATATTCCGTTATCCCTGGGCATTCCCGCAGTTACCTTCGGTACGGTCATGGGCGGCGGTATTCATACTCAGAAAGAGTGGATCTCAAAAGAAAGTATGAAAACGGGACAGCTGACTGCCATTGTTGCGGTATCCCGTTTCTTTGATGTGCCCGAACCGGTTATTACAGGAGCATAAGAAATATGGATGAGCAGTTTGATTTTCATGATGCCCTGATACGGATCGAAATGATCTTTCAGAGTCATATTTTGTCTTTCGGATATAAAGAATATTCTCTGGAGACGTTTGCCGACAAGAAGTATTTCTCCGAGTGGAAGGGGCGCGAGGGCTGTATTGATACGGATGCCATGCGCAAGGGACTGAATATCGACGGAATTCTCGGCTCTGCCGATCCGTCGGAAAATGAGGTCCTGACTTACCTGCAGTATGTCGTCAACATCGCCGAGCTTTGCAGACGCTCCTTCAATCGGGAGGATCATCAGGGTTATCACTTTGACATCAGAAATTACACAGAGCTTCTGACCTCTATTCGTCAGGTGCTCAATGTGCTGCATTATGCGATCCGTTTTATAGCGGACAGAGATTTTATTTATCTGATCCCGCAGGATCCGGCAGCGGAAGCACTTCTGGAAAATGAAAACAATGCGGAGTCTGCGGCTCTTGCGGAATATCGAAGCTTTGCACTCCGAGGGAAGCCGGAGGAGAAGCGTCTGCTTCTCGGAAAGCTTGCTGCCGGAATTGCGGAATTCGATGATAATCTGGATCCGGAGAACGAAAAACTCTATCGTCGTATTGAGTTTATGCTGAACCGCCTGCATATTCGTGAGGATATCTCCTTTGAGGAGACGGCAGAACAGCAGGAGATGAAGCCTGAGGAGCTGGAAAACTGGTACGATACCACCTATCAGCTCATGCTGCTCCGTATTCTCGGTCATAACAGTGAAGAGGAGATCAAAAAGGTTTCGGAGTTCGCCAGAGAGAGCGGGATCGAGGGGCTGGGAAGCGGAGAGAGAGAGCAGCT
>JAUNAN010000046.1:2120-3620 GCA_030527595.1 Lachnospiraceae bacterium
AAGCGGAAATAAAGGAATGATTCATTTTGAACAATAAGAAACAACTGTCCCTCTATGTGAAGGCCTTTTTCCTGAATCTGATTCTGGCAGCGGCAGCTTTTGCGGGATTTATCATCGTGCAGGGCGGACTCTTTTCTCTTGCAGGGGATTTTGACGTGCAGCAGATCCCGTTTGCCATGTATGCGAATGATGCGATCAGGAGCGGAAATGTAGTCTGGGACTGGTCTCTTGATCTGGGATCGAATTTTATCGGAGGGATGTCTTTCTATGTTTTGGGAAATCCCTCCTTCTGGATTTCAATGCTTTTTCCGTCGCGTTACTTTATGTATGCGGTCGGATGGATTTATGTTTTGAAATATGGCGTCGCGGGTCTGACGTCCTTTGCTTACATGAAGCGATATGTAAAGGAGCCCCGCGCCGCACTGATCGGATCTATGCTCTACGCCTTCTCGGGCTTCATGAATGTGAATCTGCTGTTTTATCATTTTCATGATGTAGTTGCATTGTTTCCGCTCATGCTTTTGACCTTGGACGGATTTGTTCTTGATAATAAGAAAGGACCCTTCATATTTGCTGTTTTCATCAATGCGGTCACGAATTACTATTTCCTGATCGGAGAGGTGATCTTTCTGGTAGCATATTATTTTCTTCGCTATCCCGGAGAAATGAAAAAACGTCTGATCCTGTTTGTGCAGGCATTGCGGGAAGCTGTTCTCGGATGCATGATCGGGGCGGTGCTGCTTCTTCCGTCCTTTTTCTTTGTGATTCAAAACCCGAGAGTGACGAATGACTATAAGGGATCCAATTCTCTTGTTTTCAGCGCGGAGAGATATTTGTTCATTCTGAAGGGACTGCTGTTCCCTGCGGAAATACAGTCGGATCAGAGTGCTGTGATTTCATCCAATTTTTCATCCTGCAGTGCTTACCTTCCGTTGATCGGACTGACACTTGTGATCGCCTTCTTCTATTATCATGAGAAGCACTGGCTGAAAAATATTCTGAAGTTCAGTCTGGTGATGACCTCTGTTCCGGTGCTCAATGCTTCATTCTCGCTCTTTGCGGGACTTTACCACAGATGGTATTATATGCCTGTGCTCATGATGACGCTTGCGAGTGCCATGATGCTTGATGCATGGGAAAGTGAGGATCGTGTCAGGGATGAGCGAAGCAGGAAGCTCAAGGAGCGGTTCATTGCATCTGAGTATGAAGAAAACGACGTGACGGAGATCGGAGAGGCGGATATCGGGAAGACGGAGATCGGAGATGTGCGCCGGTCGGCGACCCGCTCGGAGAGGGCAATCAAAAAGGGTGCTTTCCTCTGGGGACTGACAGCCATCCTGTTTATCGCTTTTCTGTCCTTTGTAAAATGGTCCGACTCCGAACCGAGCAAGATCTATCGACCGGTACTGTTTGCCTCAAGTGCATTGATCAGCTTCGGCGGAATCTGGCTTACATGGCTTATTTTCAGTCAGTTTCCGAAGCAGGCACGCAGACTGTTCA
>JAUNAN010000046.1:3720-15816 GCA_030527595.1 Lachnospiraceae bacterium
TCCCATCTGAGTGAGGCATCTGAGAATGTGGAGTGTACGACAGATATGTTTGCCTCTACGATCTATGCGGAAGAGGATACTTATGCTTTCTTCTCGATTCCGGATGATGACGGCTGGACGGCATCGATTGACGGCGAAGAGACAAAAATTATTGACGTCAACGGGTTTATGGCTGTGCGGATTCATGCGGGTGAAAACCGTATCGTATTCCGCTATGAGGTGCCGGGACTTAAAGCAGGGATCGCTGTCACGACTGTCGGCGCAGTGATTGCATTGGTCTATCTGGCAGTTGTCAGAATAAAGAGCAGGAAACGGGATCTGCTTTGATCACGGATTCCCGCATAAATCATAAATCAATACCGGATGAGCGGCTGTTTATCCGGAGAAATAAAAGGAGTAAAACATGATTGCAGCAAATAATGTGACCTACAGAGTAGGCAAAAAGGCACTCTTTGAGGATGTAAATATCAAGTTTACGGAGGGTAACTGCTACGGACTGATCGGTGCGAACGGCGCAGGTAAGTCTACCTTTCTGAAAATTCTTTCCGGACAGCTTGAGACTACAAACGGAAATATTTCCGTCACACCGGGTGAGAGAATTTCATTCCTGGAGCAGGATCACTTTAAGTATGATGAGTATGATGTGCTCGATGCGGTCATCATGGGCAATAAGCGTCTCTATGAGATCATGATCGAGAAGGAAGCGATTTATGCAAAGGAAGATTTCACGGATGAAGACGGTATTCGTGCGTCCGAGCTGGAGGGTGAATTTGCGGAGATGAACGGCTGGGAGGCAGAGTCCGACGCGGAAAGCCTTCTGAACGGTCTCGGTATTGAGACGGAGCTGCATCACAAGCAGATGGCATCTCTCGACGGTTCCCAGAAGGTCAAGGTGCTTCTGGCTCAGGCTCTGTTCGGCAATCCCGATATTCTGCTCCTCGACGAGCCGACCAACCACCTGGATCTGGAGGCGATCGAGTGGCTTGAGGAGTTTTTGATCAATTTTGACAACACGGTCATTGTCGTTTCCCATGACCGCTATTTCCTGAATAAGGTTTGCACGGCAACCGCTGATATCGATTACGGAAAAATTCGTCTCTATGCAGGAAATTATGATTTCTGGTTTGAGTCCAGCCAGCTCCTCGAGAAGCAGATGAGAGAGGCAAACAGAAAGAAGGAGGAGAAGATCAAAGAGCTGAAGGAATTCATCTCCCGCTTTGCTGCAAATGCATCCAAGTCCAAGCAGGCTACATCAAGAAAACGTGCACTTGAGAAGATCGAGGTCGAGGCCATGGTTCCCTCCAGTAGAAAGTATCCCTATATTGATTTCCGTCCGAATCGCGAGATCGGTAATGATGTACTTTTTGTAGAGCATCTCTCCAAGACTATTGACGGAGAAGTGATCTTCAAGGACTTGAGTTTCAATGTGAACCGTGAGGACAAAATTGCCTTTGTCGGCGGCAATGAAAAAGCAAAGACAGTACTGTTTGATATCCTCTCAGGCAAGATGGAACCGGATGAGGGATACTATAAGTGGGGAATCACCACTACACAGTCCTACTTCCCGAAGGATTTTACAGAGGAATTTGACAGCGATCTGACCATTGCGGACTGGCTGACACAATATTCTGAAAATAAAGACACGACCTATGTACGCGGATTCCTCGGCCGCATGCTTTTTGCCGGAGAGGACGGAATCAAGCGCGTGCGCGTTCTTTCGGGCGGTGAGAAGGTACGCTGCCTGCTCTCCAAGCTGATGATTTCCGGTGCGAATGTTCTGCTTCTGGATGAGCCGACAAACCATCTGGACATGGAGGCGATCACGGCTCTGAATAAGGGACTGATCAAGTTCCCGGGAGTTCTGATGTTTACCTCACGCGACCATGAGATCGTACAGACGACCGCAAACAGAATCATGGAGTTTCTTCCGGACGGATCTCTGATCGATAAAGTCGGTACCTATGATGAATATCTTGCGAGCGATGCCATGGCAAGAAAACGTCAGGTTTACGTCACGACCGAGGATGAAGAGGAAGATGACTGATTGCACAAAAAAAGCTGAATTTCCTGCATTTTTTTTGCAACAAGCGTTTGTTTCGTGGACAGTTTTTTTAAGGAGTGGTATACTTCTTATGATTGGGCACACTGAAAGTTGTGCACTTGTCAGAAAAAAGTCTTAGCAGCTTTTTTTAATATTCCAAGGAGGATTTACGATGGCTAAAAGAAAGATGTTAACCATGGATGGTAACCAGGCCGCGGCACATGTATCTTATGCATTTACCGAAGTCGCTACCATCTTCCCGATCACGCCGTCATCCGTCATGCCGGAGCATGTGGACGAATGGGCAACCGCAGGCCGTAAGAATATTTTCGGCACGGAAGTACAGGTCACAGAGATGCAGTCCGAAGCAGGTGCCGCAGGTGCATTCCACGGCTCCCTTGCTGCAGGTGCTATGACGACTACTTTTACTGCTTCTCAGGGTCTTCTTCTGATGATCCCGAATATCTATAAGGTTGCCGGCGAGTGTCTTCCGGGTGTCCTGGATGTTTCTGCCAGAGCACTTGCTTCCCACGCACTGAGCATTTTCGGTGATCACTCCGATATTTACGCATGTCGTCAGACAGGTGCATGTATGCTCTGCGAGTCTTCCGTTCAGGAAGTTATGGACCTGACACCGGTTGCGCACCTTGCTTCTCTGAAGGGCAGCCTGCCGTTTATTAATTTCTTTGACGGTTTCCGTACTTCTCACGAGATCCAGAAGATCGAGACATGGGATTACGAAGATCTGAAGGATATGACAGACTTCGATGCGATCCAGAGATTCCGTGATCACGCTCTGAATCCGAATCATCCGGTACAGAGAGGCTCTGCTCAGAACCCGGATATCTTCTTCCAGGTACGTGAAGCAAGCAACTCCCTTTATAACAATATGCCGGCAATCGTTGAGGAGTACATGGACAAGGTCAACGAGAAGCTCGGTACAGACTATAAGCTCTTCAACTACTACGGTGATCCGGAAGCAGAGAGCGTAATTGTTGCAATGGGCTCCGCATGCGAAGCAATCGAAGAGACGATCGATTACCTGCGTGCAGCTACAGGCGCAAAGATCGGTCTTGTTAAGGTTCGCCTGTATCGTCCGTTCGTTGCTGAGAAGCTCATCGAAGCAATTCCGGATACAGTTAAGGTCATCAATGTACTTGATCGTACAAAGGAGCCGGGTGCTCTCGGCGAGCCGCTGTGGCTTGATGTTGTAGCAGCTCTTCACGATTCCAAGTTCAAGAACGTTAAGATCAACTCCGGCCGCTACGGTCTGGGCTCCAAGGATACAACTCCGGCTCAGATTGCTGCAGTTTACGAGAATGTTGATAAGAAGAACTTCACAATCGGTATTGTCGATGATGTGACAAATCTTTCTCTGCCGGTAGGTGCTCCGATTCAGACAACTCCGGAAGGAACGATCAACTGCAAGTTCTGGGGAATCGGTGCTGACGGTACTGTCGGTGCAAATAAGAACTCCATCAAGATCATCGGCGACAACACAGATATGTATGCGCAGGCTTACTTTGATTATGACTCCAAGAAGTCCGGCGGTGTAACAATGAGCCACCTGCGTTTCGGTAAGAAGCCGATCAAGTCTACATACCTGATCCATCAGGCTGACTTTGTTGCATGTCATAAGCCTTCTTATGTCAGAAAGTTCAACATGGTTCAGGAGATCGTTGACGGCGGTACCTTCCTTCTGAACTGTCCGTGGTCTGACGAGGAGATCGAGCAGCATCTTCCGGGCCAGATGAAGAAGTATATGGCAGAGCACAACATCAAGTTCTATGTCATTGACGGTGTAAAGATCGGTATCCAGGTTGGAATGGGCCCGACACGAATCAATACGATTCTTCAGTCCGCTTTCTTCAATCTTGCAAAGATCATTCCGGAAGAGCAGGCAATCGACCTGATGAAGGCTGCTGCAAAGAAGACATACGGCCGTAAGGGCGATGATATCGTTCAGAAGAACTGGGCAGCTATCGAAGAAGGTGCTAAGGGAATCCGTGAGGTTCAGGTTCCGGAATCCTGGAAGAACTGCGAAGATGAGGGCCTTGACTTCACGACACATGATGGCGACAACGCAATCATCAAGTTCGTCAACGGCGTACAGAATGCAGTTTCCGCTCAGGAAGGAAATAATCTTCCGGTCAGCGCATTCGGCGATTACATCGACGGAACAACTCCGTCCGGTACTTCCGCTTACGAGAAGCGCGGTATTGCCGTTAATGTTCCGGTATGGGATGCAGATAAGTGTATCCAGTGCGAGAGATGTTCCTATGTATGTCCGCACGGCGTCATTCGTCCGTTCGCTCTGACAAAGGAAGAAGTTGCAGCTGCTCCGGAGGGAACAGTAGTGCTTCCGCTCCTCGGCATGCAGGATTATTCCTTCACAATTGCCGTTTCCGCTCTTGACTGCACAGGCTGCGGTTCCTGCGCAAACGTCTGCCCGGGCAAGAAGGGTGAGAAGGCTCTGCTTATGGTAAATGCCGAAAAGGCTACCGCTGCAGCACAGCCGGTATTCGACTACGCTGTTAAGACACCGGAGAAGCCGGATGTTGTTAACCACTACAAGATCGATACAGTTAAGGGAAGCCAGTTCAAGAAGCCGCTTCTTGAGTTCTCCGGCGCATGCCCGGGCTGCGGTGAGACACCGTATGCAAAGCTGATCACACAGCTGTTCGGCGACAGAATGTACATCGCAAATGCAACAGGCTGCTCCTCTATCTGGGGCAACAGCTCACCGTCCACACCGTATACAGCAAATGATGCAGGCAAGGGACCGGCATGGGACAACTCTTTGTTCGAGGATGCTGCCGAGTTCGGTTATGGTATGGAGCTTGCACAGAAGGCTGTTCGTGAGAGACTGAAGAGCAAGGTTGAGAAGATCGCAGCTTCTGATGATGCAGCTAAGGATGCAGCTCAGAGATGGCTGGATACTTACACAAGCGGCGTAGAGAACGGCGCTGCTACAGATGATCTTGTTTCCGCTCTTGAGGGCAGAGATGAGGAAGATATCAAGGATATTCTTGATAACAAAGACTTCCTGGCTAAGAAGTCCGTATGGACATTCGGCGGTGACGGATGGGCTTACGATATCGGATACGGCGGACTGGATCATGTCCTTGCTTCCGGCCACGACATCAATGTCATGGTATTCGATACAGAAGTTTACTCCAACACAGGCGGACAGTCTTCCAAGGCTACTCCGACAGGTGCTGTTGCTCAGTTCGCTGCAGGCGGAAAAGAGACAAAGAAGAAGGATCTTGCCGGCATGGCAATCACATACGGCTATGTTTATGTCGCACATATTAACATCGGTGCTGACTACAATCAGGCTGTAAAGGCCCTTGCTGAGGCTGAGGCTTATGATGGTCCGTCCCTCATCATCGCTTACGCACCGTGCATCAATCATGGTATCCGTAAGGGAATGGGCAAGTCTATCACAGAGGAAGAACTGGCAGGCAAGGCTGGTTACTGGAGCAACTTCCGCTTCAATCCGGCTAATGCTGCTGCAGGTAAGGATGCATTCACTCTGGATTCCAAGGAGCCGACAGGCGACTATCAGGAATTCATTCAGGGTGAGGTTCGTTACGCTTCCCTGAAGAAGGCAAATCCGGCTAAGGCTGAGGCTCTCTGGGCTCAGAACGAGCAGGATGCTAAGGATAGATGGGCACATCTTCAGAAGATGGTCGAGATGTACAAGGCTTGATTCTGAACACGAACTGAAATTTCGGAAGACCGCGTTTCGGCGCGGTCTTTCTTTAGTAAAACGCAGGTTATTTTTTGGAGGATATTATGTGTGCATATCATTTGACAAACATGGATGCTTATGAGGTGCTGAGAGAAGAAGCACTTCCCGACATTCACGCAGACGGTATACTTCTCCGACACAGGAAGAGCGGTGCACGCATTGTTATCATTCCCTGTGAGGACAGCAATAAAGTTTTTAATATCGCTTTTCGTACTCCTCCGGAAAATTCTACCGGCGTGGCTCATATTATTGAGCATACAGTCTTATGCGGATCACAAAAGTTTCCGCTGAAGGATCCCTTTGTGGAACTTGTGAAGGGATCTATGAATACCTTTCTGAACGCCATGACATATCCCGATAAGACCATGTTTCCGGTTGCCAGCACAAATGATGCAGACTTCCGTAATCTCATGGATGTTTATCTGGATGCCGTTTTTCATCCGAACATTTATCAGGAAGAGAAGATCTTTCGTCAGGAGGGGTGGAATTATCAGCTTTCAGATCCTGACGGAGAGATCACCTATAACGGTGTTGTCTATAATGAGATGAAGGGGGTCTACTCATCTCCGGATGAATATCTTGACAGAGAGATTTTGAATCAGATGTTCCCCGATACGACTTACGGTCTGGAGTCCGGCGGTGATCCGGAATTTATTCCGGATCTGACCTATGAGGCGTTTCTTGATTTTCATCGTAAATATTATCATCCATCCAACAGTTATATCTGTCTGTACGGAAATCTGGATATGGCTGAGACCCTGGAGTGGCTGGATCACGAATATTTGAGCGATTATTCACGGGAGACCGTGAACTCGGAGATCGAGAGACAGGAACCCTTCGGAGAGCTTCGGATCTACGAGGGAACCTATCCGGTTTCAGATGAAGAGAGTCTGGAAAATAATACCTATCTGTCATGGAATGCCGCAGCGGGCAGCCCCTTCCGGATTAAGGAGGTGCTTGCCTATAATGTTTTGGATTATGCGCTTATGTCCATGCCGGGGGCACCGGTCAGACAGGCACTGCTGGATGCGCATATCGGTACAGATGTATACGGAGAGTATCACGACGGAATCCTGCAGCCTTTCTTCTCTATTCATGCGAAAAATGCCAATGCGGATGACCGTGACAGATTTCTTCAGATTATTCGCGAGGAGCTTTCCAAGCAGGCCGAGAAGGGAATCGATAAAAAGTCCCTCCTTGCGGGACTCCATTATCTGGAATTCCAGTTCCGCGAGGCAGATTACAGCACTTATCCGAAGGGTCTTATGTATGCCATCGATCTGATGGATTCCTGGCTTTACGATGAGTATCAGCCTTTTGTGCCTCTGAAGCAGCTGGATGCATACAGGGAACTTCGCGAAGAGGCAGAGAACGGCTATTTTGAGAAGCTGATCAGGGAGTCACTTCTTGAAAACGATCACAGCGTTTTAGTTGTGCTGAAGCCCGAAAAGGGTCTTTCTAAAAAGAAAGAGCAGACTGTCAGGGCAAAACTCGATGCGCTGAAGAAATCGCTGACAAGAGAGGAACTGATCCGGATGGCGGCAGACACCGAGGCGCTTGAGGCTTATCAAAGTGCACCTGAGGATCCCGATGCCGTAAAAACTCTGCCTATGCTGAAAAGATCGGATCTTAACAGCAAGGCAATACCGCTCAGCAATATTGAGACTGATGAAGAGCTGGATGACGGATCCGGAAGAACTGTCAGGGCGGTTTATCATGAAGCAGAATCCAATGGCATCGGATATCTTGAGCTTCTCTGGAGTCTGAGAAAAATAAAAGAACAGCAGCTGCCCTATGTGTCTCTTCTTCGTTCCGTGTTGATGAATGTTGATACGGAGCATTATGCATACGGAGATTTGACAAATGAGATCAACGGAAGCACGGGCGGTATGAGCTGCGCCTGCCGGCTGTTCGGTGACACGAAAAACCCGGATCTTTATCATGCCTATTTCGGAATTCGCTGCAAGGCACTGTATCCGGAATTTTCGCATGTCGGAATGCTGATCCGGGAAATTGTGACAACTTCCGGTGTGGGTGACGAAAAGCGGCTTTATGAGATCATCGCGGAGAAAAAATCCCAGATTGAGGCCGCACTGCAGCACGGAGGAAATTCGACTGCTGCCGGAAGGGCAAAAGCATATTACTCGCCCGCAGGAGCTTTCGGAGAATATATGTCCGGAATCACTTTTTACAGATTCCTTGCAGATCTTGAACAGAACTTTGAGGCGAAAAAGAGCGAGCTTATAGCAGGCCTTCGTGAGGTTATGAGACGCATCTTCTGCCCGGAAAATCTTCTGATCAGCTTCACCTCGGAAAAAGAGGGAAGGGCTATCCTGAGAAAAGAGCTGTCCTCCTTCGTCTTCGATCTTGTTCCGCAGGAGATCAAGGATGAGCCGGATGCGCCGCTTGCACGTCCGTTCGGAACTCTGAGAGAGGGCTTTACAACTGCCGGACAGGTGCAGTACGTGGCCTTTGCGGGAAACTTTATAAAGGAGAATTATCCGTTTCACGGAGCCATGCATGTCCTGCGTCTCATTCTGAGCTATGAATATCTCTGGCAGAATGTACGTGTTCTGGGCGGCGCGTACGGATGCAATGCTGCTTTCGGAAGAGGAGGAGAGAGTGCACTGACCTCTTACCGCGATCCGAATTTCCGCAGAACGGTTGAGGTTTTCAGAGACATGCCGGAGTATGTGCGTAATTTCACGGCTTCCGAGGATGAGATGACAAAGTATGTGATCGGTACAATGAGTGCATTGGATACGCCTATGCCCGCATCTCTTTACGGAGAGTATTGTATGCGAAACTATATGACAGGTACTTCTATCGAGGAACTGCAGAAAGCGAGGGACGAAGTGCTTCAGGTAACGGATTCCGATATTCGCGCATTGGCAGATACGATGGAAGCGTTTGTGCGGCAGGAACATCTTTGTGTAGTCGGCAGTGAAGAGGGCATTTTAAAGGATGCAGATCTTTTAAATCACACAGAGGCATTGATTCGATCCTGAGAACTTCTTCCATATTTGTTTAGAAAAGGAAAAAGAGCATGGAACATTTTAAATCCGGTTTTGCCGTTATGATCGGCCGCCCGAATGTGGGCAAGTCGACACTGATGAATCATCTGATCGGACAGAAGGTAGCGATTACAAGCAACAAACCGCAGACAACCAGAAACAGAATCGAGACGGTCTGGACGGGAGATGACGGGCAGATTATTTTTCTCGATACCCCGGGAATGATCCGTAAAGCAAATAACAAGCTCGGAAAGTTCATGATGGATGTTTCCACAGGCACCCTCGAAGAGGCAGACGTTGTGCTGTGGCTGGTGGAGCCCTCCACTTATATCGGAGAGGGAGATAAAAACATTGCGGAAAAGCTGTCCGGCATCCGTACACCGGTGATCCTGGTGATCAATAAGATCGACACGATTCCGAAGCCGGAGCTGCTTGTGATCATCGATGCGTGGCAGAAGGTGCTTGATTTCAAGGAGATCGTTCCTGTTTCGGCTCTGAGAGATCAAAATCTTGCGGATCTTCGTGCATCCATTATGAAATATCTGCCGGAGGGACCGAAGTACTTTGATGATGACGTGCTTACGGATCAGCCTATGAAACAGATCGCCGCCGAGATCATCCGTGAAAAAGCGCTCCACGCCCTCGATAAGGAAATTCCTCACGGAATTGCGGTGACGATCGAGCGTTTTCATGCCAGAAATAAAAACATGCTGGATATTGATGCGACGATCATCTGCGAGAGAGAGAGCCACAAGGGGATCATCATCGGCAAGGGCGGTGCTATGCTGAAGAAGATAGGAACCAATGCCAGATACGAGCTCGAACAGATGATGGGTGAGAAGGTGGTCCTGAAGCTCTGGGTCAAGGTGAAGAAGGACTGGAGAGACAGTGAGGTACTTCTGAAAAACTTCGGGTATGAGAAGCAGTCATGAGAGAGACGACGGAACTCACCGGTGTTGTGCTGCAAAGCCAGCCGGTAGGGGAATTTGATCGGAGATGCGTGATCCTGACCAGAGAACGGGGTAAGATCACTGCATTCGCACGAGGCGCAAGAAGGACGACGAGTCCGCTCCTGGCCCTGACAAATCCTTTTGTTTTCGCGTGCTTTACAATGTACGAGGGCAAAAATGCTTATACCCTTGTTTCTGCGGATGTGTCGGAATATTTTACGGATCTCCCGAACAGTCAGCCCGGAGTCTACTATGGATTTTATTTTCTGGAACTAGCTGCCTGGTATACCAGGGAAGGAATCGAGGCCGGAGATACGGTAAGTCTTATCTATGTGGCTCTGAAGGCTCTGATGAAAGGGAAAATGCCCGCCAGGCTGATCCGCAGAGTATTCGAGTGCAGGATTCTCACTTTGAACGGTGAATTTGCGCTTCCGGATGAGGGAACTGTTGATCAATATCTGTATTATACTTTGAAATTCAGTATGTATGCCCCCGTGACCCGGCTGTTTTCATTTACCTTAAATGAAAACACGGAACGGCAGTTCTTCCGGTATGTCGACGATTTTCTGAAGAGAATGACAGGCAGAAAATTTAAGAGCCTTCAGATTTTGAAGGTCATGGCGGATCTGCCTGATGCGTAGGACGGCTTAAATGTTCCGGTGACCGGGAAATAATCACCTCCCGATCAGGTGAAGTCTTCCTTTTTGGGATGAAAGCGAGTATAATCATTTCAGATTTTGCAGATTTGCGTAAGCGCGGGGATCTGCTGCAAAGATACCGGAAACACCCGGTGGTAAGGAGTAGGGAACAAATGGAAAAAACAATGGAAAAAATTGTAGCTCTGGCGAAATCAAGGGGATTTATCTTCCCGGGTTCCGAGATTTACGGTGGTCTCGCAAATACGTGGGATTACGGAAACCTCGGCGTTGAGCTGAAAAATAATGTCAAGCGTGCGTGGTGGCAGAAGTTCGTACAGGAAAATCCGTACAATGTCGGACTGGACTGCGCTATCCTTATGAATCCGCAGACCTGGGTTGCTTCCGGCCATCTGGGAAGCTTTTCGGATCCGCTGATGGACTGCAAGGAGTGCCACGAGCGTTTTCGTGCAGATAAGATCATCGAGGATTTTGCCGCTGAAAACAACATTGAGCTGGAAGGCTCCGTTGACGGTTGGTCCAATGAGGAGATGGAAGCATTTATCGAGGATCATAATGTTCCCTGTCCGTCCTGCGGCAAGCACAACTTTACCGGTATTCGTCAGTTCAATCTGATGTTTAAGACATTCCAGGGCGTAACCGAAGATGCCAAGAATACGGTTTATCTGCGTCCGGAGACTGCTCAGGGTATCTTTGTCAACTTTAAGAATGTTCAGAGAACCTCCCGCAAGAAAATTCCCTTCGGTATCGGTCAGATCGGAAAATCCTTCCGAAACGAGATCACACCGGGTAACTTCACATTCCGTACGAGAGAGTTTGAGCAGATGGAGCTTGAATTTTTCTGCAAGCCGGGCACGGATCTTGAGTGGTTTGCTTACTGGAAGGATTTCATGAAGACATGGCTGCTGAGCCTGAATCTGAAAGAAGAGGAGCTGAGATTCCGTGATCACGATCAGGCAGAGCTTTCCTTCTACAGCAAGGCTACCACTGACGTGGAATTCCTGTTCCCGTTCGGCTGGGGCGAGCTCTGGGGAATCGCCGACAGAACGGATTATGACCTTTCCCGTCATCAGGAAGTATCCAGCCAGGATATGTCCTATTTTGACGATGAGGTTAAGGAGAAATATATTCCGTATGTCATCGAGCCGTCTCTGGGTGCTGACCGTATCGTTCTTGCCTTCCTGTGCAGCGCTTATGACGAGGAAGTTCTGGATGCGGAGAAGAATGATGTCAGAACTGTCATGCATTTCCATCCGGCACTTGCACCGGTCAAGATCGCGGTACTTCCGCTTTCCAAGAAGCTGGCAGGACCTGCAGAAAAGATCTATACGGATCTCTGCAAGCAGTATAACTGCGAATATGATGACCGCGGAAATATCGGCAAGAGATACAGAAGACAGGATGAGATCGGTACACCGTTCTGCCTGACCTATGATTTCGATTCCGAGGAAGATCAGGCAGTCACGATTCGTGACCGCGATACGATGGAACAGGTCAGAGTTCCGATCGCAGAGCTGGATTCCTTCTTCCGTGATAAGTTTACTTTCTGATTATTGAATCGTTCAGGCTGGCCCGGATTTCGCAGGAGATCCGGGGCAGCTTCTTTTCAAATGCAGAAGAGTATGATAGACTTATTAAACTCTGATTTACAGTCGGGCAGTGTTTGCATTTAAAAAACGAC
>JAUNAN010000047.1:0-2003 GCA_030527595.1 Lachnospiraceae bacterium
GTCCAGGGTTCGAACCCCTGGAGACGCATCATTATTTTAAGCGTCTCTAGCTCAGTTGGCAGAGCACCTGACTCTTAATCAGGGTGTCCAGGGTTCGAACCCCTGGAGACGCACTAGAGCATCGGTTTCATGCATCAGGCATGGGGTCGGTGCTTTTTTGTTATGCGGAAACATCGAAGCTTTTGCACAGGCGTGCGGTCAATGCAGATATTTCCGCGGATCTGCATCGGGGATCTGCGCAGGCTGGTCATTGCTTTTCTATCGGAAAACTGTGCGATTCTTGTAAATGCCTTTGCAGTCGTGTAAAATCTACAGCAGAGGCTTCGATACGGAATTTCCGAACTGCAGAAAAGGCGGAAAGAAGAGCAAAGTGCCGTATCGAGGCGGCGGAAAGGAGCAAACGAACATGTCAGTTACGGCAGATGATTTGAAAAACGGAAGTGTTTTTCTTTCAGAGGATGAACGCTCGGTCGGAATTATCGACCAGACACAGCTTCCGAATCGTCAGGTTTATCTGAACCTTACCGAAGCGGAAGAGATGTATGATGCGATCAAAAAGCTTGCGGTGCGCGGGGCACCCGCAATCGGTATTTTTGCAGGCTATGCGATGTATGTACTGGCGCTGCATGAAGATGCGGAGAGTGCGGATGCATTTCGGGCTTCCATGCAGAAAAAAGCGGATTATCTGAATTCTTCGAGACCTACGGCGGTGAATCTGAGCTGGGCGCTGAAGCGGCAGATGAAGGTGATAGAGGATCATGCGGACAAGTCTGTTCCGGAGCTGATCTCACTCCTGAAAAAAGAGGCGGTCGCGATCCACACAGAGGATATTGAGATGTGCACGCGCATAGCGGAGTACGGTCTGACTCTGGTGAAGGAGGGCGACGGTATTCTGACGCATTGCAATGCCGGCCCGCTTGCAACCTCAAAGTACGGTACTTCGATCGGCCCGGTCCTTCTCGGAAAGGAGAGAGGCATTGATCTGAAGGTATTTGCGGATGAGACCAGACCGCTTCTTCAGGGAGCCCGCCTTACCTCCTATGAGTTGGAGAGGGCAGGCGTGGATGTCACCCTGATCTGTGATAATATGGCTTCTCTTGTCATGAAGAACGGTTGGGTCCAGGCCTGCTTCGTGGGATGCGACAGAGTTGCGGCAAACGGTGACTTTGCCAATAAGATCGGAACCAGCGGTGTGGCCATTCTGGCAAAGCATTACGGGATCCCGTTCTATACGCTGGGACCGACTTCCACGATCGACATGAACTGCCCGACGGGAGAGGATATTCAGATCGAGCTTCGCGATCCGGAGGAGATCAAGAATATGTGGTATAAGGAGCCGATGGCTCTTGGTGAGACAAAGTGCTATAACCCGTCCTTTGACGTGACGGATCACAGTCTGCTTACGGCAATTGTTACGGACAGGGGGATCGTATATCCGCCCTTTGATGTAAATCTCAAAAAGCTGTTTGCAGAGGATCAAGATAAATAAAATAACAGACGAACTATGAAAGAAAGTCAATATTGACAGCAGGAGGAAACAGACTATGATGACATCTTCACCCTCAGCGTGTATCGAACTGAAGCCGGGAACACATTTTGCAAAGTGCGTGCTGATGCCGGGAGATCCGCTTCGCGCAAAATACATTGCAGAGCATTATCTGGAGAATCCGGTACTTGTTAATGATGTGAGAAATATGCTTGCCTACACCGGAACCTATGAAGGAAAAGAGGTTTCCGTTATGGGCTCAGGCATGGGAATTCCGTCCATCGGGCTCTATGTGACGGAGCTGTTCAAATTTTTCGGTGTTGAAGCGGTGATCCGTGTGGGATCCGCAGGCGGGATCGGAGATGATGTCCATGTCCGCGATGTCATTCTTGCCATGACGGCGTCTTCCAATACCGGCATGCAGGAGGCGATCGATCTGCCGGGATTCCTGGCACCGACGGCTGATTACGGCATGCTGAAGACTGCGGAAGCGGCAGCGCAGGAAATCGGTGTTCGC
>JAUNAN010000047.1:2103-15408 GCA_030527595.1 Lachnospiraceae bacterium
CCGTACGGAGCTGTGAGAAGGGTTTGTAAACAGATTTCGACCGGATTCTTAAACTTCCATTAAAGAACTGCCGACTTACTTGTTCTGCCGGATAGACCGTAATAAAATGTGTCTAGTCAAAATTACGGAAATGAAGACACAGCTTTGTTTCCGACGGAAAAGAGGCAGGCAGACTATGAAAAAAATCTTACAGACAATCAGCGGCGGACTGCGCAGTGCATTTGCAAGGAGTTACGGAACGGATTCGTTCAGCAGATTCCTCTTCGGTGCTGCGCTCGCCGCTTTTCTTTTGTCTATGATAAGCGGAGGACGCATCTTTTACTGGTGCGGATTTGCACTGATGATTTACGGATATTTCCGCATTGTTTCCGGAAACTACGCAAAGAGGACTGCGGAAAATCAGAAATATCTTCGGATAAAGGCGAATGCTGCGAGGTTCTTCCGGATCAAAAGAAAGCAGTTCGATGACAGAAAAGAATTTCGTTATTTTAAGTGTCCCTCCTGCGGACAGGAGGTACGTGTCCCGAGAGGAAAGGGCAGGATTCGTATCAGCTGTCCGAAGTGCCGGACGCAGTTCGAGAAGAGTGTCTGAAGCGGGAAATATACGCCGGCGGTCTGCTTCCGGGCGGGAGACGATATGCCGGGAATGCCGGGAGGAAACATGTTCGGGTATGTAACTGTAAATAAGGAAGAACTGAAAATAAAGGACTATCGGAGATATCGCGGGTATTACTGCGGACTCTGCCGGCAGCTGAACCGGAGGTTCGGGCTGAAGGGAAGGATCGCTCTTTCTTATGATATGACATTTCTTGTAATTCTTTTGAACGGTCTCTATGAGCGGGCGGTCACGGAGGAGAGACATCGCTGTATCGTGCATCCTGCGTCGAGGCAGCTGATGCTGACAAATGAATTCAGTGCCTATGCGGCAGATATGACTGTCCTTTTTACCTATTATAAGTGTGAGGATGATGTGCGTGATGAGGGCAGCATGTCCGCAAAGACTTATCTGCGTGCGATCCGTCCGGCTGCCGCGAAGGTGCAGGCACAATATCCCCGTCAGGCAGCGGCACTTTCTGCGGGAATTGCCGAGCTTACGGCCGTGGAGCGTGAGGGTGTTGCGGAGCTTGACAGAGCGGCGGGGATTTTCGGCAGCATGCTGGCCGAGATCTTCAATTACCGCGAAGATGAATGGTCCGGGGACCTGAAGGCAATCGGATTTTTCCTCGGAAAATATATTTATCTTCTGGACGGCTATGATGACCTGGAGAAAGACGAAAAGAAACACAGCTATAATCCGTGGATGACGGAGAAAAGCAGAGCTGATTTTGATGCGCTGGTGGAAAATACCCTGACTATGATGATGGCGGAGTGCGCGGGAGCATTTGAGAAACTGCCGATCATTCAGGATGCGGAAATTCTCCGTAACGTGATCTATTCGGGAGTCTGGATGAAATATCATGAAATCCGCCGCAGACGGGATCAGGAGGAGGAGACATGATCAAGGATCCCTATAAGGTGCTCGGAGTGAGTGCCGGTGCAACAGACGAGGAAATCAAGAAGGCATATCGTCTGAAGAGCAAGAAATGGCATCCTGATCAGAATCTGGATAATCAGGAATATGCTGAGGCCCGATTCAAGGAAGTGCAGGAGTCGTACAGACTGATCATGGATGCAAGAGCCCGGGGAGGTACGGGATACGGCAGTGCACAGAGCGGATATTCGGGCAGTACAGGCTACAGGGGCGGATACCAAAGCAGCAGCTATGCGGGAAACGGCGGTTACGGCGATTTTTATGAATTCTTCCGTCAATGGGAGCAGTATTCCCGACAGCAGCAGGGCGGGCAGAATGAGTCGAACGAGATTCGCGCTGCGATCAATTACATCAATAACGGTATGTACCGCGAGGCGCTCAATGCCCTGAACGGAGTGCCGGCTTCGGAGAGGAACGCAAAGTGGTATTATCTTGCGTCTCAGGCGAGCAGCCGCATGGGAAATAATGTAGATGCGCTGAACTATGCGAAGCAGGCCTGTGATCTGGAACCGGACAATCCGCAGTTTGCCGCATATCTGCAGCAATTGCAGTCCGGAGGAGCCTGGTATCAGGGAAGAGGTGCCAGCTACGGAGGATACGGCGGCAATGCATCCTCGTGGTGCCTGTCCATGCTGGCACTGAACCTTTGCTGCAACTGCTGCCTTGGAGGCGGATTTATATGATCTTTGTCTTGCGACAATAGAACGTTCTGCGAAAAAAGAGCCGCAGTATCGGGGGAGAATCCCGATGCTGCGGCTCGGATTTGTTATTGAAGGATGAATTTTTGAATGATTTCAGCCAGACCGCTGTGGTCGCAGTCATTCTCTGTGATGTAATCCGCAGTCTCCTTACACGGCTCTGTGGCATTGGCCATAGCACATCCGATGTGTGCGGTTCTCAGCATGGGGAGATCATTTTCCGCGTCACCCGCAGAGACCGTGTTCTCCATAGGAATGCCGAAATGTTCACAGAACCAGGTAATGGCGGAACCTTTGGAGACGCCCTCCGGAACAGCTTCCAGAAAATGATCGCTGGAGTAGAAAAAGGTCATTCCGCTGTCCGGACGCGCGCTGAGCTTTTGACGGCATTGATCCAGAAGGTCGTGACGGTCAAAGCTGATCAGCAGTGCTTTTTCAGAGCCGTCAGAGAGCACGTCCGGAATTCCCGGTTCTACCCGGTAGGGGCAGTGGGTGGATTCGCCGTAGAAGCGTGCCTCGGGTGAATCTGTGCGTGAGAGCATGGCATCCGCATCGTAGGTTTGGACATGTATATCCGCTTCATCTGCAACGGAGAACACAAAATCCAGCTGTTCCGCTGTCAGCGTTCGACGGTAAAGGACCTGATTTTTGTGGCAGTCATAGATGAGACCTCCGTTGTAGCAGATCACAAAACAGCCCGGACTGGTGAGTCCCAGGCTCTGTATCAGCGCCTTTGTGCTGCACAGCGGACGGCCGGTACAGATCACGACCCGGTGTCCTGCGGAAACGGCCGCTTCTATGGCAGCGCGGTTTTCGGCGGATATTTCCTTTCTGCGATTCAGCAGAGTGTCGTCTACATCGGTAAAGAGGATCTTTTTTGTCTCGGACATGAGGGTTCCTTTCATTTTTTTATTCTTTATATGCAACGATTATCTTTGCACAGCAGGGCGATAAAAGCAAGAAAGTGTTCCTTAAAATAGCGGAAACTCTATTGACTTTGGGAGTGACCGGCTTCACAATATCTGCATCATGAAGCTGTGCGTTAGAGCTGTAAAGGGTGCATCGGCGAAGGCGGATCGTGGTTACACCTTTTTAACAGCTGCCGGCTGTGATACAATGGTTGAGAAGAAGGAAGGCGCTTTAAGAAGCGCTTCCTCTCTCGGAATAATACGACAATGCTTTGTCGAATATGAAGACAGGAGGTGTTCCATATGGCAAACGAATGGAACCATGATTCTTATCAGAAACAGCAGCAGAACAACTATGGAGGAGAGAGTTATACAAACTTTGAAGAGCAAATGAACAACTCCTTTAACGGCTATGATGCGGGTGAATTTACCAAGGCCGCTTACGAGGCGCAGACGAGAGAGTCTCTCAGCACTTATACCGCTAAGACCTATCTCTGGATGTTTGCGGGACTTCTGGTGACCTTCCTCGTATCTGCCGGGATCGGTTATACCGGTGCTTGGTATTCACTGATCCAGGTACCGGGCATTATGATCGCCGTTCTGATCGCAGAGCTTGCGGTCGTCATCCTGATGTCTGCGATGATCCGGAAAATGTCTCCCGCGGCGGCAGCGGCATGCTTCTTCACTTACGCTGCGCTCACGGGCGTTACGTTTTCTCTTTATTTTATTGTTTATGACCTGTATTCCATGATCCTGGTGTTCGTGGCAACCGCTATGTTCTTCGGACTGCTCGCGGGTGCCGCTCTTGTATTCAAGCTTCAGCTGGACAGCATCCGTCCCTTCCTGTTCGGAGGTCTGATCCTTCTGATCGTCTTTGGCCTGCTGTCTATGTTTATGGGACTCGGCGCATTTGACACCGTGATCTGCTATCTGGGCATTGCGGTCTTCCTGGGCTACACAGCATATGATACGGCGAAGATCCGCGATTACTACGCATATTACCGATCTGATGCGGCTATGCTGAAGAAGGCATCTATCTTCTCGGCTCTTCAGCTGTATCTGGATTTCGTGAATCTGTTCCTCTATATTCTGAGACTTCTCGGAAAGAAAAAGTGATCTGAAAAGAGATCATCGCAGCGTGCTGTTCTTTCATTTTTAAAATGAGAGAACAGCACGTTTTTTGGTTGACGGCGGGAAATGCGTGTGCTATAGTTTGATGGTTACTGGAATAGGTTCTTTTTTTGTGCGCTTTTATCAGGCATACAAAAAGGAGGAAGAACCGCGAGCTTATCATTGGAGGTGAAAACCGTGCGTACAAGGATAACTTTAGCGTGTACAGAATGCAAGCAGAGAAACTACAATACCAAGAAGGATAAGAAAGAACATCCGGAAAGACTGGAAACAAAGAAGTACTGCAAGTTCTGCCGCAAGCACACAATGCACAAAGAAACAAAATAATTTTTTGCTCTAAAGAACAGGTGGAACAATGGCAGAGAAGAATGAAAAGACCGCTTCAAAGAAAGCAGGGAAACCGAGTTTCTGGCATGGCGTGAAGCAGGAATGGAATAAGATCATCTGGACGCCCAGAGAAACTGTTGCAAAAGAAACCGGTCTTGTCGTTTTCATTTCACTGGTTCTCGGCGTGATCATCGCGTTGGTGGACAAAGGGGCTCTGGAGCTGGTCAACAGACTTATCTCATTATAAAAGAGGTATCGGATGGCAGAAGCGAACTGGTATGTAATTCACACGTACTCCGGATACGAGAATAAAGTCAAAGCAAATATCGAGAAAACAGTAGGCAACCGTCATCTCGAGGAGGAGATCCTGGAGGTCAGAGTGCCGCTGGAGACAGTTGTGGAGACGAAGAACGGCGTTACGAAGGAAGCACAGAAGAAGCTCTTCCCGGGATATGTTCTTGTTCATATGGTGATGAACGATGACACCTGGTACGTTGTTCGCAATACCCGCGGAGTGACAGGATTTGTCGGTCCTGGAAGTAAACCCGTTTCATTAACGGAAGAGGAAATGTGGTCTCTCGGTATCGGTGAAGGCAAGAAGCCTTCCGCCAAGCAGACAAAGTATATCGCGGATTATGAAGTCGGCGATATGGTTGTTGTCATTGCCGGTGCCTGGGAAGGCACTGAAGGACTGGTGACAGCAGTAAACGCTCAGAAGCAGACGATCACGATCAATGTCGAGCTGTTCGGGCGTGAAACACCGGTGGAGATTAATTTCACCGAAGTAAAGAAAAAGTAAGCGGATCATCTCCGCCGGAAGGATAAATCCCCGGGCAGAAAGAGATGAACTGGCAGTGGAAGGGTTTAACAACTCGTATTTACCACAGAGGAGGTAACATCATGGCAAAGAAAGTTACAGGCTACATCAAGTTACAGATTCCGGCAGGCAAGGCAACTCCGGCTCCGCCTGTAGGTCCGGCTCTCGGACAGCACGGTGTCAATATTGTTCAGTTTACAAAGGCATTCAATGCTAAGACAGCTCAGATGGGCGATACAATCATCCCGGTTGTCATCACTGTTTATGCTGACAGAAGCTTCACTTTCATCACAAAGACACCGCCTGCAGCTGTTATGATCAAGAAGGCTGTTAACATCAAGTCCGGTTCCGGTGAACCGAACAAGACAAAGGTCGGCACAATCACAAAGGCTCAGGTAAGAGAAATTGCCGAGACAAAGATGCCGGATCTGAATGCAGGCAGCATTGAGGCAGCAATGAGCATTATTGAAGGCACATGCAGAAGCATGGGCGTCGTTGTAGCTGATTGATATTAAGTGGAAGGGATTGATCCCGATTGGACCACAAGGAGGTTTATAGAAATGAAACACGGTAAGAAATACAATGAAGCCGCTAAGGCAATTGACCGCGCTGCACTGTACGATCCGGAAGAGGCGATCGCTCTTGTAAAGAAGAGTGCAGTTGCCAAATTCGATGAGACGATCGAAGCACACATCCGCACCGGCTGCGACGGCCGTCATGCTGATCAGCAGATCCGTGGTGCTGTTGTACTTCCGAACGGAACAGGTAAGAAGGTTCGCGTACTCGTATTCGCAAAGGGTGCAAAGGCTGAGGAAGCTCTTGCTGCCGGCGCTGATTATGTAGGCGAGATGGATCTGGTTCCGAAGATTCAGAAGGAAGGCTGGCTTGACTTCGACGTTGTTGTTGCAACACCGGATATGATGGGCGTTGTCGGCCGTCTGGGCCGTATCCTTGGACCGAAGGGCCTTATGCCGAACCCGAAGGCAGGCACGGTTACTATGGATGTCACAAAGGCTGTTCAGGATATTAAGGCAGGTAAGATCGAGTACCGTCTTGATAAGAGCAACATCGTACACGTTCCGATCGGAAAGGCTTCCTTCACAGAGGAGCAGCTTTCCCAGAACTTCAGCGCACTGATGGATGCTCTGAACAAGGCTCGTCCGAGCGCTGTTAAGGGTCAGTACCTGAGAAGCATCTCTGTTGCTTCCACAATGGGCCCGGGCGTAAAGGTTAACCCGGTAAAGGTTGTAAAATAATTAAATTCAAAAGTCTCCGGACTCTTGAAAAATAAGTTGACAGTATTTTAACAGCTGTGATATACTGTCACGAGCATCAAGCCAAAGACAGCAGGTGTCCGCGTATCGGACGTAAGAGCTTTCGCCTGCCGAGGATTGAGACTTTCTGGACCGCTAGCGGTCATATGTCAATTCAGACTGATTGAAAGAACATTCCGATCCCTGTGTCTTGTGGCACAGGGATTTTCTTTAATTTTCTTTGATGCATAAGAAAAAATAAGAAGGAGGAAACAGGTTTCATGGCTAAGGTTGAACTGAAACAGCCGATCGTTCAGGAAATTTCCGAGACGGTCAAAGATGCGAAAGCAGCTGTACTTGTTCAGTACCTCGGTGTCACTGTAGAGCAGGACACAGCACTTCGTAAAGAAATGCGTGAGGCAGGCGTTACTTATAAGGTTTATAAGAACACTATGATGCGCCGTGCTTTTGAAGGAACTGAATTCGAGCCGCTGAATCAGCATCTGGATGGTCCGAACGCAATCGCAGTCTCCAAGGACGACGCAGTTGCACCGGCACGCATCCTTGCAAAGTATGTGAAAGACATCAAGTGCTTCGAGTTCGTAGGCGGTGTCGTTGAAGGACAGTACGCAGACGTAGCAAAGCTGGATGAGATTTCCAAGATCCCGTCAAGAGATATTCTTCTTGGAAGACTTCTTGGCAGCATGCAGTCTCCGGTTGCAAACTTCGCTCGCGTCATCAAGCAGATCGCAGAAAAAGATGGTGCGCCTGAAGAAGCAGCTCCGGCAGCTGAATGATTTTGAATTTTTTATGCTGATGCCGACGCGGCATCGGTACGCAGAAGCCCGCAGGGCTCTGAACATCTACCACGATTTGCGTGGTCACAAAAATAATTATGGAGGATACTATAATGGCAAAGTTAACTACAGAAGAGTTTATTGCTGCAATTAAAGAACTGAGCGTTACAGAACTGAACGATCTTGTAAAGGCTTGCGAGGAAGAATTCGGCGTATCCGCAGCAGCTGGTGTTGTTGTTGCTGGTCCGGCTGACGGCGGTGCTGCAGCTGCAGAAGAGAAGACTGAGTTCGATGTTGAGCTGACAGAGATCGGTGCTCAGAAGGTTAAGGTTATCAAGGTTGTTCGTGAAGCTACCGGCCTTGGCCTGAAGGAAGCTAAGGAACTTGTTGATTCCGCTCCGAAGGTAATCAAAGAGCAGATCGACAAGGCTGAGGCTGAAGATCTTCAGAAGAAGCTTGAAGAAGTTGGCGCTAAGGTTACTCTTAAATAATAAGAATGCCGATTTTTCTTTAAATGTTCGACAGGACCCGGTTCAGGAACCGGGTCCTGTTTTTGCATAACCCGGCAGAAGCCGCCTATCGGGCGGCCGACAGACATCGGGCTGTAAAGTGAGCTGCCTGTGTGTCAAATGAATCAAGCTGGAGGATCCATCTTCCCGATCATGATTTTGAAATAAAAAAATAGAAAAAAACTTTGACATATTTTTACAAATATGTTACTTTAGAAAATGCACTATTATGCGGGGGCATGTCTATTTTTATGCCCTGAAACAGGAATTAGATTATCTTTATGAAAAACGGGGTGAAACGTCGAATGGAGAAAAACAGAATTCGTCCTATCAATTCCGGCCGTTCGATTCGGATGAGCTATCAGCGCCAGAAAGAAGTGCTTGAAATTCCGAATCTGATCGAAGTTCAGAAGGCTTCTTACGACTGGTTCGTTACCGATGGATTAAAGGAGATTTTTGATGATATCTCTCCGATCGAGGATTATGCAAATAAGCTGAGCCTTGAGTTCGTCGATTTTAAACTCTGCACGGATGAAGTGAAGTATCCGATCGCGGAATGCAAGGAAAGAGACGCAAATTTTGCGGCTCCGCTTAAGGTTACCGTTCGCCTCCGCAATAAGGAGAACGGTGAAATTAAAGAGCATGAAATCTTCATGGGCGATCTGCCGCTGATGACTGCGACAGGTACGTTTATTATCAACGGTGCGGAGCGAGTTATTGTATCTCAGCTTGTTCGTTCTCCGGGAATTTACTATGCGATCTCTCACGATAAGATCGGCAAGAGACTTTATTCCTGTACAGTTATCCCGAACAGAGGCGCATGGCTGGAGTATGAGACTGACTCCAATGACGTATTCTACGTTCGTGTTGACCGTACCCGTAAGGTGCCTATCACGGTCCTGATCCGCGCACTCGGCGTTGGTTCCAATCAGGAAATTATCGAGCTTTTCGGCGATGAACCGAAAATTCAGGCAAGCTTTGGAAAGGATCCTTCCACAAATTATCAGGAAGGTCTTCTTGAGTTGTATAAAAAGATCCGCCCGGGCGAACCGCTCGCAGTGGATTCGGCAGAAAGTCTGATTCACGGCATGTTCTTTGATGCCAGAAGATATGATCTGGCAAAGGTCGGCCGTTATAAATATAATAAGAAACTTCATCTGCGCAATCGTATCAACGGATTCCCTCTCGCAGAGGATGTTGTTGATGAGACGACAGGTGAAATTATTGCAGAGGCAGGTACGGTCGTAGACCTTGCTCTTGCTGACCGTATTCAGAATGCCGCTGTTCCTTACGTTTTCGTAAAGAGCGAGGAGACGGACCGCGATATCAAGGTTCTTTCCTCCCTGATGGTAGACATTGATGCATGGATCGAGATGACCGACGAGGAAAAGAGAGACGTCGGTATTACTGAGATGGTTTACTATCCGGTGCTTCGCGAGATCCTGGATCAGAATCTCTCTGATGAGGATCTTTCTTACACACTGAAGCGCCGCATTCATGAGCTGATCCCGAAGCATATTACCCGTGAAGATATCTTCGCATCCATCAATTACAATATGCACCTGGAATACGGTGTGGGCACCAACGATGATATCGATCATCTGGGCAACCGCCGTATCCGTGCTGTCGGCGAGCTGCTGCAGAATCAGTTCCGTATCGGTCTTTCCAGACTGGAGCGTGTTGTTCGCGAGAGAATGACAACTCAGGATGCGGATACGATCTCCCCGCAGTCTCTGATCAATATTAAGCCTGTTACTGCTGCAATCAAGGAATTCTTCGGATCCTCACAGCTGTCTCAGTTTATGGATCAGAACAACCCGCTGGGTGAGCTGACACATAAGAGACGTCTGTCCGCATTGGGACCGGGCGGTCTGTCCCGTGACCGTGCAGGTTTCGAGGTTCGAGATATTCACTATACGCATTATGGACGTATGTGCCCGATCGAGACTCCTGAAGGACCGAACATCGGACTGATCAACTCTCTGGCATGCTATGCCCGTATCAATCAGTATGGTTTCGTTGAGGCACCGTACAGAAAGATTGATAAGACTGATGCGGAGAATCCGCGCGTTACGAACGAAGTTGTCTATATGACAGCTGACGAAGAGGATAATTACCATGTAGCGCAGGCTTCCGAGCCGCTGGATGAAGAGGGACACTTCATTCATAAGAATGTCTCCGGTCGTTACAGAGAGGCTACACAGGCGTACGACCGCAAGATGTTCGATTACATGGACGTATCTCCGAAGATGGTATTCTCTGTTGCTACGGCACTCATTCCGTTCCTTCAGAACGATGACGCGAACCGCGCGTTAATGGGTTCCAATATGCAGAGACAGGCAGTGCCGCTTCTGACAACACAGGCTCCGGCTGTCGGAACCGGTATGGAGGAAAAGGCAGCTGTTGACTCCGGTGTCTGCGTTCTGGCTAAGAAAGCAGGTACGGTCACATCCGTCTGCTCTACAGATATCGAGATCACCTATGATGATGGTAATACGGAAAACTATCATCTGATCAAATTCTCACGCTCTAACCAGAGCAACTGCTATAACCAGAAGCCGATCGTCAGAAAGGGCGACCGTGTTGAGGCAAATCAGGTTATTGCAGACGGCCCGTCTACAGCAAACGGCGAGCTGGCTCTCGGCAAGAACCCGCTGATCGGATTTATGACCTGGGAAGGCTATAACTACGAGGATGCTGTTCTTCTTTCCGAGAGACTTGTACAGGACGACGTATATACTTCCGTTCATATCGAGGAGTATGAAGCAGAGTCCAGAGATACCAAGCTGGGACCGGAAGAGATCACAAGAGATGTTCCGGGTGTCGGTGATGAGGCTCTGAAGGATCTCGACGAGAACGGTATCATCCGTATCGGTGCAGAGGTTCGTGCAGGTGATATTCTTGTCGGTAAGGTTACACCGAAGGGTGAGACAGAGCTGACGGCGGAAGAGAGACTGCTGCGTGCGATCTTCGGTGAGAAGGAGCGCGAGGTTCGTGATACATCTCTGAAGGTGCCGCACGGCGAATACGGTATCGTCGTGGATGCCAAGGTCTTCAAGCGTGAAAACGGCGATGAGCTTGCTCCGGGTGTAAACGAGAGCGTCCGTATTTATATTGCACAGAAGAGAAAGATCTCCGTCGGCGACAAGATGGCCGGTCGACACGGAAACAAGGGTGTCGTTTCCCGCGTGCTTCCGGTTGAGGATATGCCGTATCTGCCGAACGGACGTCCGCTGGATATCGTTCTGAACCCGCTGGGCGTGCCGTCTCGTATGAACATCGGTCAGGTCCTGGAGATTCACCTCTCCCTGGCTGCAATGGCACTCGGCTTTAATATTTCCACTCCTGTATTTGACGGTGCGAACGAAATCGACATCCAGGATACGCTGGAGCTGGCAAATGATTATGTCAATACAAGCTGGGAGGAATTCTCCGCAAAGTATAAGGATATTCTGGATCCGGGAGTTTATGAGTATCTCGGCTCTCATCTGGAGCATAGAAATCTGTGGAAGGGTGTTCCGATCGCCCGCAACGGAAAGGTTCAGCTTCGCGACGGACGTACGGGTGAAGCCTTTGATTCACCGGTAACCATCGGTCACATGCATTATCTGAAGCTGCACCACCTGGTAGACGATAAGATCCATGCACGCTCTACCGGTCCGTACTCTCTGGTTACACAGCAGCCTCTGGGCGGAAAAGCTCAGTTCGGCGGACAGCGTTTCGGAGAGATGGAAGTCTGGGCACTGGAAGCTTACGGTGCGTCTTACACACTGCAGGAGATCCTGACCATGAAATCCGATGATGTCGTGGGACGTGTTAAGACTTACGAAGCAATCATTAAGGGCGACAATATTCCGAGTCCGGGTATCCCGGAATCCTTCAAGGTACTGCTCAAAGAGCTTCAGTCTCTGGGTCTCGATATGCGTGTGCTTGACGAGAACAGAGAGGAAGTTTTCCTGAAGGAATCCATTGATTACGGCGAAACAGATCTGCGTGCCGTGATCGAGGGAGAGAGCAGACGCCGCAGAGGAGAGGATGAGGACTTCGCTAAGCACGGTTTCACTCAGCAGCGTTTCGATGAAAATACAGAACAGCTTGTTGATGAAGAAGGACTTCTCGACTCCATAGAAGGGGACGATGAGAGTGACGATTTCCTCGACATTGAATCTGACGCAATGGACATGGATGAGGACTGATAGGAGGTTCCTATGGCAGAAACTTACAGCAAACAGGAAGACAGCAAGCAGGTATCCTTTGATGCCATTAAGATCGGTCTTGCGTCTCCTGAGAAAATCCGTGAGTGGTCCCATGGAGAGGTAAAAAAGCCGGAGACGATCAATTACAGAACTCTGAAGCCGGAAAAAGACGGCTTGTTCTGTGAGAGGATTTTCGGACCCTCCAAGGACTGGGAGTGCCACTGCGGAAAATACAAGAAGATCCGCTACAAGGGTGTGGTCTGTGACCGCTGCGGCGTAGAGGTTACAAAATCCTCTGTGCGCCGCGAGCGTATGGGTCACATTGAGCTGGCTGCTCCGGTATCCCATATCTGGTATTTCAAGGGAATTCCCTCCAGAATGGGTCTGATCCTTGATATTTCTCCGAGAATCCTGGAAAAGGTTCTCTATTTCGCAAATTATATCGTACTGGATCCGGCAGATGCTGCTCCGACGCTGGTTGAGAAGCAGATCCTGACAGAGCGTGAGTATCAGGAGGCACGTGAGAAGTTCGGCTGGAACTTCCGCGTAGGCATGGGCGCAGAGGCTGTGCAGGAGCTCCTGAAGAAGATCGACCTGGAGAAGGAGTCCGTGGATCTTAAGACAGAGCTGAAGGAAGCTACCGGTCAGAAGAGAGCGCGTATCATCAAGAGACTGGAGGCAGTTGAGGCCTTCCGTGAGTCCGGCAACCGTCCGGAATGGATGATCATGACTGTTGTACCGGTCATCCCGCCTGATCTTCGCCCGATGGTTCAGCTGGACGGCGGCCGCTTCGCCACTTCCGATCTGAACGATCTGTACAGAAGAATTATTAACAGAAATAACCGTCTGAAGAGACTCCTTGAGCTCGGTGCGCCGGAGATCATCGTCCGCAACGAGAAGCGTATGCTTCAGGAAGCTGTCGATGCCCTGATCGATAACGGCCGCCGCGGCCGTCCGGTCACAGGTCCGGGAAACAGAGCGCTCAAGTCTCTGTCCGATATGCTGAAGGGTAAGTCCGGCCGTTTCCGTCAGAACCTGCTCGGAAAGCGTGTTGACTATTCCGGACGTTCCGTTATCGTCGTCGGACCGGAGCTGAAGATCTATCAGTGCGGTCTGCCGAAGGAGATGGCGATCGAGC
>JAUNAN010000162.1 GCA_030527595.1 Lachnospiraceae bacterium
ACCGCAGTTCTAAAGAACTGCGGTTTTACGTAGCCGATAAGGGAATCGAACCCTTGATTCCGCCGTGAGAGGGCGGCGTCTTAACCCCTTGACCAACCGGCCATGCAAGAAGTATTATATCTGGTCTTTTCAATAAAAGCAAGTATAATTTTTAAAAAAAATGTTTTTTTTCAACTTGCTTTATCCGCTCACTTCGCCTGAACTCCGCATACACCTCAGGATGAAGGCAGATCTCAGACATTTCGTATTTTGAAAACAAAAACACCGCAGTTCCGAAGAACTGCGGTACTACATAGCCGATAAGGGAATCGAACCCTTGATTCCGCCGTGAGAGGGCGGCGTCTTAACCCCTTGACCAACCGGCCGTGTACACATACTATATCGCAAAGCCGGGTTGATTGCAAGTGTTTTTTTATATTTTTTATACAAATCAGAAAATTTCCCGATTATTCAACATCCTCGGTCTCATCTGATTCCGAATCTGTCTCAGAACTCTCCTCTTCCACACCAAGGATATCCGCAAAATATGCATCTACTCCGTTTGCCAAGCCCTGAGTGATCTGATTCTGTCCTTCTTCCGTTGCCAGAAACTGATCTTCCTCCGCATTTGAGAGGAAACCCATCTCTACAATGGCGACCGGCATAGTTGCCCAATTGATTCCCGTCATCGTGTTTGTCTGCGTATTATTTCTGGAATCCTGTTCGGTGACAGCAACCTGCTCATCTCTCAGATAGTCGCAGAGAAGGTTGCTTTTTTCTATCACATCGGCGTCCAGATAAGGATTATCTTCAGCCGGTCCGAGGCAGTGAACTCCGCTGGCATCTGCCGAAGAGGCTCCGTCGCAGTGAAGGCGGATAAAGATATCCGCATTCGCATCTGTCGCGATTTCCGCACGATCCACGTTACTGAGCTCCACGTCATTCTCGGTTCTCGTCATGACGACTGTATAACCCCTGGCTTCAAGTTCCTCCCGAAGCTTCAGTCCTATCTCAAGGTTGATCTGATATTCCGTATTTCCGGTGGATACTCCCGTAGCACCTCCTGTGACCTTCATCTTTGTGTCGGAAGCTCCGGGACCGATCGGCTCAGAATCGGTCATTGCCTCAGACTGATGCCCGGGGTCAATACACACGATCAGCGAGTTTTTTTCTGAATCATTCTCTGATGCACTCTCTTTCTCCGCAGCAGCTGCGCTTTCCGCAGTCCGAACGGATTCTGCTGCCGGCAGGGAAGATACAGGAGCAGCTGCGGATGCCGGAACAGCCGCTTCGGCAGATTCTACAGAAGACACGGCCATACTTTCGGCAGTGATCCCAAGGCTCTCGGCAACATCTGTCTTTACTCTTGAATATAGATGTCTCATCCAGATGACCCCTGCCGCGGCTCCGATCAGTATTGCGGCAAGAAGGGCAAACGTAAAGATGAGAAGCCTTCTCTGCTTTCTCCTTCTCCGCTTCTCTTCCCTTCGTCTTGCCTCCAGTGCTTTGCGTCTGCGTTCTCTTTGATCCATACTCTAACCTCTCATTTATACTCTATCCCCTGATCAATACTCACCATAAGTCTGACAATTTTTAAAAAAGCCGCACCCAAAGGTGCGGCTTTCGATTATTCTGATTGAAAATACAATCAAGCCTTGCCGTCAGAACCAAGAACGTTAACGATCTTGTGTGTAACGATATCCTTTACATACTGACGAGCAACCTTGCAGTATCCACGCGGATCGAAGAGATCCGGCTGAGCTGCAAGAGTCTCACGAACGCCTGCTGTGAAGCCAAGGCGAAGGTCAGAGTCGATATTGATCTTGCAAACTGCAAGCTCAGCAGCTCTGCGAAGCTGATCTTCCGGAATACCGATAGCATCAACCAGAGCACCGCCGTTTGCATTGATCTTCTGTACATATTCCTGTGGAACGGAAGAAGAACCATGAAGAACGATCGGGAATTCCGGCAGTCTCTTAACAACTTCTTCAAGAACGTCGAAACGAAGTTCCGGCTTTGTGCCCGGCTTGAACTTGTAAGCACCGTGAGATGTTCCGATTGCGATAGCCAGAGAGTCAACGCCTGTCTTGTCAGCGAACTCTTCTACTTCTTCCGGACGTGTGAACTGGGAAGAACCTTCAGCAACAACGACATCATCTTCAACGCCTGCAAGTGTTCCGAGCTCAGCCTCTACAACTACGCCGTGAGCGTGTGCATATTCAACGACCTTCTTTGTGATTTCGATATTCTCTTCGAACGGCTTGCTGGATGCGTCGATCATGACAGAAGTGAAACCGCTGTCGATGCAGCTCTTGCATGTCTCGAAATCCGGGCCGTGATCCAGATGCATAGCGATCGGGATATCCGGGCAAGTTTCAACAGCAGCGTAAACAAGGTGCATCAGGTATTCCGGCTTAGCGTACTTTCTTGCGCCTGCAGATGCCTGAAGGATAACCGGGCTCTTAAGTTCCTGAGCAGCCTCTGTGATACCCTGTACGATTTCCATGTTGTTTACGTTGAACGCGCCAACGGCATAACCACCATGGTAAGCTTTTTTGAACATTTCTGTTGTTGTTACTAAAGCCATTGTGTGTGCCTCCTTAAATGAATAATAGAGTGTTATTAAAACAGAATACACTGTTCTAACCGTAATGAATATCTGCCGCAAATCGCAGTGAAACTGCACATTTACGTCAAATCTCCTGAGTCATTATACCATCACATAGCGCATTGTACAATTAAAAAGACACGAATCGCAAGAATTTCTAAAAATA
>JAUNAN010000163.1 GCA_030527595.1 Lachnospiraceae bacterium
GGACCGGAGCTGAAGATCTATCAGTGCGGTCTGCCGAAGGAGATGGCGATCGAGCTGTTCAAGCCCTTCGTTATGAAGGAACTGGTTAAGCGCGGCTCCGCACACAATATCAAGAGCGCAAAGAAGATGGTCGAGCGTCTCGAGACAGGAGTGTGGGATGTCCTTGAGGATGTCATTGAAGAGCATCCGGTCATGCTGAACCGTGCTCCTACTCTGCATCGTCTGGGTATTCAGGCGTTTGAGCCGATTCTGGTAGAAGGCAAGGCGATCAAGCTTCACCCGCTTGCCTGCATGGCGTTCAATGCCGATTTCGACGGTGACCAGATGGCGGTACATCTTCCGCTTTCTGTTGAAGCACAGGCAGAGTGCCGCTTCCTGATGCTCTCTCCGAATAACCTGTTAAAGCCGTCTGACGGCGGTCCGGTTGCCGTTCCGTCTCAGGATATGGTCCTCGGTATTTATTACCTGACACAGGAGAGACCGGGTGCCAAGGGCGAGGGTATGTTCTTCAGAGATATCAATGAAGCGATCCTTGCATTCGAAAATAAATGCACAACTCTGCAGACAAGAATTCTTGTCCGCATGGAGAAGACAATGCCGGACGGCCGCGTTGTAAGCGGTACGGTTTCCAGTACCCTGGGAAGACTTCTCTTCAATGAGATCATTCCGCAGGATCTCGGATATGTAGACAGAAGCATTCCGGGCAACGAGCTGGAGCCGGAAGTTAATTTCCTGGCAGGCAAGAAGCAGCTGAAGGATATTCTGTGGAGAACCATCAATACACACGGTGCTACCGTGACCGCAGAAGTTCTGGATAAGGTCAAGGCAATGGGCTACAAGCACTCTACGCTTGCAGCTATGACGGTATCCATTTCCGATATGACGGTTCCGCCCGAAAAGCCGGAACTCATCGCTAAGGCTCAGGCTACGGTTGATAAAATTGCAGTCAGCTACCAGAGAGGCCGCTGCACAGAGGAAGAGAGATACAAGGAAGTTATCGATGTCTGGAAAGATATCGATGCTCAGCTGACCAGAAAGCTTCTGGATGGTCTTGATAAATACAATAACATTTTCATGATGGCCGATTCCGGAGCCCGTGGTTCTGACAAGCAGATCAAACAGCTTGCCGGCATGCGAGGCCTGATGGCTGATACAACGGGTCATACCATCGAGCTCCCGATCACATCGAACTTCCGTGAAGGTCTGGACGTTCTGGAGTACTTCATGTCCGCTCACGGTGCCCGCAAGGGTCTGTCCGATACGGCGCTTCGTACGGCCGATTCCGGATACCTTACCAGACGAATGGTAGACGTATCTCAGGAGCTGATCATCCGCGAGATCGATTGTGCCGAGCACAGAGACGAGATCCCGGGCATGTATGTCAGCGAATTTGCCGATGCCGAGGGCGATGATAAGGTCATGATCGAGCCGCTCGTTGAGCGTATCACAGGCCGTTTCGCTACGGAGACGATCGTCGACAAGGACGGAAACGTCATTGTGAAGGCAAATCATATGATTACACCGAGCCGTGCCGAGAAGGTCGTGAAGTTTGGTGTGGATGAAAACGGAGAAACACTTAAGAAAGTAAAGATCCGTACCATTTTGTCCTGCCGCTCCAATCTCGGAATCTGCGTCAAGTGCTACGGCGCAAACATGGCAAGCGGCGAGGCAGTACAGGTGGGTGAGTCTGTCGGTATTATTGCGGCACAGTCCATCGGTGAGCCGGGTACTCAGCTGACCATGAGAACCTTCCATACCGGCGGTGTTGCCGGCGGCGATATCACACAGGGTCTTCCCCGTGTCGAGGAGCTTTTCGAGGCAAGAAAGCCGAAGGGTCTTGCAATTATTACGGAGATCCCGGGACAGGTTCAGGTCCTTGATACAAAGAAGAAGCGTGAGGTCGTGATCACGGATCCGAACGCTCCGGAGGGAAGCAAGGAACGTCAGAAGACGTATCTGATCCCTTACGGTTCAAGACTGAAGGTACTCGACGGTCAGGTTCTGGAAGCCGGCGACGAGATCACGGAAGGTTCCGTAAATCCGCATGATATTATGAGAATCCGCGGCGTTCGTGCCGTACAGGATTATCTGATCCGCGAGGTTCAGAGAGTTTACCGTCTGCAGGGCGTAGACATCAACGATAAGCATATCGAGGTCATCGTTCGCCAGATGCTGAGAAAGGTCCGTGTCGAGAAGAACGGAGACGCAGATTTCCTTCCGGGCACGCTTATCGATTTCCTGGATCTTGAGAATACAAATGAGCAGCTGATCAGCGAGGGCAAGGAGCCGGCAGAGGGCACGAGAATCGTTCTCGGTATTACCAAGTCGGCACTGGCAACAAACTCCTTCCTGTCCGCAGCTTCCTTCCAGGAAACAACAAAGGTCCTGACAGAAGCAGCGATCAAGGGCAAGGTCGATCCGCTGATCGGTCTGAAGGAAAATGTCATTATCGGTCAGCTGATTCCGGCAGGTACAGGTCTGAAGCGCTACCGCGATGTCCGTCTGGATACAGATGAAAGAATCGCAGCGCAGATGGCTGCCGAAGAAGCCGAAGAGGCAGAGACTGATACAGCTGAGGAGCTCTTAAATGCGGCTCTGAATGCTGCACAGGCAGAGACGGCAGAGGCTGAATCTGTCGAGGCAGAAGAGGTTACGGAAGAGTAATCCGATTCAGTCCTCGGATCCTTATACAAAAACGACAAAGAGACTTCCGAATTTCCTTCGGAAGTCTC
>JAUNAN010000048.1 GCA_030527595.1 Lachnospiraceae bacterium
GGAGAACGAAGCTTATCAGGAGGAGAAGGAAAGTCCTCAGAATGGGAATGAAGCTTTTCGGGAGGAGGACGAAGATATCCCGGAGGAGAGCGAAAGCCTTCCGAATGAAAATGAAGCTTCCCGGGAGAATAATGAAGCGTTTCGGGGCGGGCTGACAGCTCGTTCCGGGGAGAACGAAGGCGTCATATATTAACGGCATTTGTATCGATTGCAGGATCTGCCCATATCAAACCGCTAATCTGTCTGGAAATTCTTTGAAATTGTGCTATAATAAGCGTCATATGTCAGGAATGAGCGAGACATTTTTGGAAAAAAGAGAATGTTTCTTTGAAACTTCCGGATGGTTTCGCTTAATACACGGAAATATCTCATGATTGACAGCTAAGAATGTTGTAACCTGAATATTTGCTTGTATGCCTGACAAAAAAGTATTATACTGAAAACAGGATTCAAAACATGTCTGTTTTCGCAAGAGACAGACAAAAGCCACTCAGAATGACAACTATCAGACGAAGTTCGCAGGTTCCTATTCTGAAAAACGGAGGTAAACATCATGTTAGAAGGCAGAATTTACAACTTTTCAGCTGGCCCGTCCATTCTTCCGGATCCGGTTCTCCTGAAGGCACAGGCAGAATTATTAAACTGTAACGGATCAGGCATGTCCGTTCTGGAGATGAGCCACAGATCCAAGGTCTATGATGAGATCATCAACAGCGCAGTTGAGAATGTTTACAAGATCCTGAATGTGCCGGAGAACTACAAAGTACTGTTTCTTCCGGGCGGTGCAACAGGTATGTTTGCAGCACTGGCAATGAATCTCGGAACAAAGAGCGGTGCTGCGGATTTCATTGTAAGCGGAAATTTTGCAAATAATGCCTATAAGGAAGCAAAGAAATATTTAAAGGATGCGCGTATTGCAGCTTCTTCTGAAGATGCGAACTACAGCTATATTCCTTCTCAGGATCAGCTGACATTGAATCCGGATGCTGATTTTGTACATGTATGCTGGAATAATACCATTTTTGGTACAAAGTTCCCGTATATTCCTGACACGGGAGATGTTCCGCTGGTTGCCGATATGTCCTCCAGCATTATGTCTGAACCGGTCGATGTATCAAAGTTCGGCGTGATCTATGCTGGCGTCCAGAAGAATCTTGCACCGGCAGGTCTGGCATTACTCATTATTCGTGATGATCTTCTGACAACACCGATGGACATCACACCGAATATCTGGAAGTTCGGCACACAGGTGGAGAAGAATTCCATGCTGAACACACCGCCGTGCTTCAATATTTATTTTGTAAAGCTTGTCACAGATTACCTTCTTGAGATCGGCGGACTTGAGGCTATGAAGAAGATCAATGAGGAGAAGGCAGCCCTTCTCTATGATTATCTTGACTCTCAGGACTTCTATAAGACTCAGGTCAGAAAGAGCGACCGCTCCATGATGAATGTAACCTTCCGTACCGGCAGTGAGGAGCTGGATAAAGAGTTTATCGCAGGACAGGCTGCGCATGGATTCTCTAATCTGAAGGGACACAGAATTACGGGTGGTATGCGCGCTTCCATCTACAATGCAATGCCGAAGGAAGGTGTCGAGGCACTGGTAGCTTACATGAAGGAGTTCGCAGAGCAGCATTCCTGATCGCCGTATGCTAGATATGTGCGGTATTTGTTTTACAAATTCGCTGCCGCATTCAGTTTTATGAGCTGACTGCGGCAGCTCTTTTTATAGAAGGAGGTTCTTGTATGGCTGTATTTCGTCCTTTCTCAGCCCTGAGACCATCACCGGAACTGGCACAGCAGGTTGCCGCGCTTCCGTATGATGTAATGAATTCGGCTGAGGCAAGAGAAATGGTAGTCGGAAATCCGTATTCATTTCTGCATGTAGACAAGGCGGAGATCGATCTGGATCCCTCTATTGATCTTTACGATGAGCAGGTCTATGCAAAGGCAGCGGAAAACCTGAAGAAGATGGAAACTGACGGAGTCATGATCCGCGACGATAAGCCCTGTTATTATATTTATCGGCAGATCATGGGCGAACACGCACAGGCCGGAATCGTCGGCTGTGCATCTATCGATGATTATCTGGATGGAACGATCAAGAAGCATGAATTGACGGTTGCCGAAAAAGAGGCTGACCGTATTCATCATGTGGATACCTGTGACGCAAATACGGGACCGATCTTCCTAACTTTCAGACCGGATGCACTGATCAGTGAAGGAATGAAGAAGATCATGGACACAGAAGCACCGGTCTATGATTTTACTGCGGAAGATGATATCAGACATACGGTATGGACTGTTTCCGATCCGGAAGTGATCGGAAAGTTAGGTGCTGCTTTCGGTGAGGTTCCCTGCCTTTATATTGCAGACGGCCATCACAGAGCTGCTTCTGCGGTCCGTGTCGGACAGAGAAGAAGAGCTTCAAATCCCGGATATACCGGAGAAGAGGAATTTAATTATTTTCTGGCTGTTGCGTTCCCGTCCGACGAACTCTCGATCTGGGATTATAACCGTGTCGTGAAGGATCTTAAGGGCATGAGTGAGGCGGAGTTTATTGACACGATCTCCGGAAAGTTCACTGTGAGAGAGCTTACTGCGGATGAGAATCCGAAACCTTCCGAGAAGCACCATATCGGTATGTATCTGGGCGGCAAGTGGTACGCACTTGAAGCAAAAGAAGGCACCTATGATGCACAGGATCCGGTATCCAGACTGGATGTTTCTATTCTTCAGAATAATCTGCTGACTCCGGTTCTCGGAATAGAGGATCCGCGCACCGATAAGCGCATTAAGTTTGTCGGCGGTGTGCGCGGACTGGAGGAACTGGTCAGACTGGTGGATGAAGGTGCGGCTGCCGCATTTGCTATGTATCCTACAACACTTGACGATCTGATGGATATTGCGGATTCCGGTCAGATCATGCCTCCGAAATCGACCTGGTTTGAGCCGAAGCTCAGAAGCGGTTTATTTATTCATTCCCTGTCATGAAGCCGATTGTAGTGAGAGGGGGCGGGGACCTTGCAACTGGTACGATTCTTCGTCTGTGCCGCGCAGGGTATCCCGTTATTATACTGGAATGTGCCAGACCTACCGCAATTCGAAGAGAAGCAGCCTTCTGTGAAGCTGTTTTCTTCGGCAGCAAGGAGGTAGAGGGAACAGTATGCAGGCGCGCGGATTCCGCATCCGAGGCGCTTGCGATGGTCACACCTGAAACACCGGTTCTTCTTGTGGATGAGGAATGTGCATCTCTGAAGGAAATACAGCCGGATATTCTTGTGGATGCGATTATTGCAAAAAAAAATCTCGGAACCGATCTGACAATGGCTAAGCTCGTCATCGGACTCGGTCCCGGTTTTACCTGCGGGAAAGACGTTGATTTTATTGTAGAAACAATGCGCGGTCATAATCTTGCCCGTGTCATTACAGAAGGATCCGCACTTCCGAATACCGGTGTGCCGGGCGCAATTCAGGGAGTGACAAAGGATCGTGTCATTCATGCACCCGCAGCCGGAAAACTTGAAAACTACAACGCTATTGCGGACATTGTGACGCAGGGAGAACCGATTGCGGTCATCCATACAGAGGACGGACGCGATGTTGCGGTTCCGGCCACAATTACGGGAGTGCTGCGCGGAATTCTGCCGGATGGATTTGAGGTTCCCCTGGGAATGAAAATGGCAGATATCGATCCGCGTGCATCAGAGCGCGGCAACTGCTTTACCGTGTCAGATAAGGCGCGCTGCATCGCCGGCAGTGTACTGGAGCTGGTATCCGGTTTCGAGCATCACGCACTGCACTATAACAGAATATAAAAGAGCCGGAGACCGGGGGAAGTACAGTCCTCCGGTCTCTTCAGTAATCAGGTGAGAAACATGAATGAAGAAAGTCTCTTTACCCTTCCGAAAGGAAGTGTACTGTATGTCTGCGGTGCCGGCGGAAAAACCACTCTGATTCACAAGCTGCGTGATGCGGCCAGATCAGAGAAAAAAAGTGTGATGGTAACGACGACGACACATATGCTCAGGGAAGATCCTATGTGCGCTGACCGGGAGGAAATTATTTCCGCACGGAAGCAATGCGGATATGTATTTGCCGCTATGCAGGATCCCGAAAATGTGCAAAAATGTATAGGAATACAGCCGGATCTTTTTTGCGAAACGGCCGGATCGTTTGATCTGACACTTGTTGAAGCGGACGGATCGAGGAGACTTCCTTTTAAGATGCCTTATGAATGGGAACCGGTTATCAGGGAAAATGTGACAGCAATTGCACTTGTTGCCGGGATGAGAGCGGTCGGGGAAAAGCTGCGGACCGCAGCTTACGGCGCAGAGCTCATATGCAGTCGTTTTTCACTGTCCGAAGATGCGACTTTGACACCTGAATTGATGGCCCGGATCTATTTATCCACCTATGTGGAACGTTTTCGCAAAGAATACCCGCAGGTGCCGGTGACACTTGTCGCGAGTCAGACGGATTCGGAAGAGCGGGCAGAGTACGGAAGGCGCTTTTTGAAAGAGGCAGGAGTTTTATGAAGGTCCACTTTCTTTATCTGGCAGCAGGATTTTCAAGAAGATACGGCGGAAACAAGCTTTTGGATCATGTGATCGAAGGCAGGCCGATGTACCGCATTCTTCTCGACAGGCTGATCGATCTGCTGGAGACAGGTGCTGTCAAAGGAGATCTTGTGCTGGTGACACAGTACGAGGAGATCCTGCAGCAGACGGCGGAGCTTGATATTTATACAGCAGTGAATCCGGACCCGGGCAGAGGAATCTCATCTTCTCTTCAGACCGGAATACAGGCGCTGCAGGAACGGGGAAGCATCGGGGAAGAGGATTTTCTTGTGTGCTTTACTGCGGATCAGCCGTATTTAACGAAAGAAACGGTTCTTTCATTTTTAAAAGGAATCACGGAGAGCGGGAAAACGCTGGGGTGCGTGTCGGATGGGAGAGAACTCGGAAATCCCTGTGCTTTCGGTGCCGAATGGATTCCTGCGCTCATGGAGCTTACGGGAGATCGCGGAGGAAAGCGGATCCTTCGTATGCATCCGGAAGAGGTTTATGTCTATGTCGGAGCACAGTCAGAGGAACTGAATGACATAGATCTGAAGCAATAATCACAGAAAGGCAATTGTGTATGGCAGTACGCAGAAAAAAACGCATACTGGGTATACCGGATGAATTCTGGATCGGATTTGTAATCATGATCGGAGTGTTCCTGAAGCTGGTATATGACATCGAGACAGGATATCAGCTGTCCGGGATCAATATCGGAGAATGGAAATCCGTGAGGGGAGCAGCACCGGGCTCCGGAAGTCTCGGTGTCATTCAGTACTACTATAATCATCACTGGCTGCCGAACTTCGATCCGAGAACGTACAGCGGATATGCGGCACCGCCGTTTTACTATATTGTCAGTTCTCTGCTGATGGAGTTATTTCATCGTCTCGTAGGCTGGGAGACAGAGTTCTGCATTCGGCTTCTTCAGTGCGCAAATGTCATTTATGTCACGGTAGGAACTTCGTGCGGAATCAGCATGCTCTCAAAGCTGGGAGTGCGCGGAAGAAAAATGACAGTCAGTATCCTGTTTCTGTCATTCTTTCCGGAATTTTATATTATGACAGCAATTATCGGACCGGATGCACTGGTCTTCATGCTGGTCATGCTCTCGCTGAATTCCGCCCTGGAATGGTATCTGACGAGGAGATATCGGGATATACGATCTCTTGCCGTCAAGCTGGGACTGGCTGTGCTGACAGGTTACCGTGCCTGGTTCGTTGTTCCTGCAATCGCTGTTCTGCTGTTTTACGGATGGGCGGACGGAAGAAGTCACCACGTTCCGCTGAAGACGCAGTTCAAGCATTTCGGAATAACAGCTTCCGTACTGGCATGGATCTGGCCGCTCTATCTGTTCATTCGCTTCCGGCTTCCGTTTTTTTATTCGGATCCTGTTTCGGGTGACTGGCAGAGCTTCCGCGGACTCTACTCTGCAGGAAAGCGCCTGTCCCTGACAGCATGGAATCTGTTCAGCCATTTTCACACGACAGGGATCACAGGCCGGGAATATAATATCTGGATTCAGACCTTTAAGACAGCGTGCTTTGATTTTAGTTTTATTGATACCTCCCTCGGAGTGGTCAGGTTTCTGGCCGGGCTCATGCTTTTGCTTACGGTCGTTTTATGCATCATCTGGCATATCATGGGAGTGAAGGTATTGACCGGATCAAGGATCTCTGTTCCGTTTAAGGTGTTTCTTGTGTCCGGATACGGATCGATCCTTCTGTTTTATGTGGGCTGCTGTTTTGCAAGACCCTATGCGGAGACCTCGAATTTTCGCATGATACCGGAGCTGATCTTATTCCCTCTGGCCTGTATGGGATTATGCAGCAGGGATGCAGAGGAGGACAGCACCTTTTTGCGGGTGATCTCTGCGATTTCTTCATACGGGATTCTGGTGCTGTCGGTACTCTCGGCACTGCTGTTCGGTCTATTTTCATAAATTAAATATTACAAATACGTTTTATGGTTCAGGAATAGCTTTACTCTTTTCTGCTTTTTCAGTAAAGGGGGGGAATGTCAGATGGAACTGTATATTGCAGGCGGATGCTCGGAACACGGCAGAAATTCGTTTCTTATTAAGGGGGATTCATGCTCTTTTCTGGTGGATGCGGGACTCATGAAGGAAAAGAAGGGAAGTCCCTATCCGGTTCTGAGCAAAGAAGAGATCGTCTTACTGGATTATCTGTTTCTGACACACAGCCACAACGATCACGTAGGTGCGATTCCCTGGCTTTATGAAAACGGATTTCAGGGAACTGTTGTTGCGACCCGGAATACCTTTGCCATGCTGAATTTTCCAATCGGGAAAAAAATAGTACTGGAGGAGCTTGGGGAACCCGGAAAAAAGATCAGACTCGGAGAACGATTCAGTTTCAAGTGGGGGAGAAGCGGCCACTGTGCGGGAAGTGTCTGGTACAGATTTGTCGTAGATGATACGAGAATTCTTTTTACAGGGGATTATGCGGAGCATTCCCTTGCCTACCGGTGTGACAGGATCAGGCGGATGAAGGCGGATCTGGCTGTTGTGGACTGTGCATACGGAACGGATTCCGGTAGTGCGAAGAAAAATCGAAAGGCGTTTCTGTCCTATGCGGAGAATGCAAAGGAGAAGAACAGAAAGCTCTTTTTTCCGATTCCTTCAAACGGAAGAGGACTCGATATTCTTCGTGCCATGGGAGAGGTTCATGTTCCTTCTTACATCGGGGCACATATGCGTAAGGAGCTGGAGAATATTTCCGATCCCGAGTTCTGGTTGAAGCGGGGACTGATGCGGCATCTGCAGGAATTCCCTCCGGGAGATCTTGATGCCGGACTCGAAGAGCTGAAGAAGGGCGGAAAAAGGAGTCTTGCGCTGTTCGTGACGGATTCCCAGCTCTATGATGAGGAGGACCGGGAGACGGCAGTCCTCATGGATAGTTTAAACGGAAGAGTGTGCCTGACGGGGAAACAGAACCCCGAGAGCTTTGCAAGAATACTTCTCAACAGCGATCGGGCGGATTTTATCCGTCTTTTCACACATCAGAATATAAAGGAAATGAAAAAACTGATCAGCAGAAACGATTTCGGTTACGTGATTCCCTACCACTGCAGACAGCCGCTCTCGTTTGATGAGAAGGAGATACTGGTATTAAAGACAGGAGACCGGATCAGGATCTCCGATCCCGGTAAACCGTGAGAATAGACTCTTTTTTCGTAAATTCTTTTCATGTATAATAAAAGAGATGTGTGTGCAGAAGTATCAGCAGCACAGGTCGCAGCCTGAAATGCATTCACCTATGAGGAATGAACAGATGGAATATAATCATTATGTTGCTTATGCGGGAACGTATACGATCGGAAGCAGCCACGGAATTCATATTTATGACGTAGATGTGGAAGAGGGTCTGCTTCATTTGAGAAAAGTAGTACCGGTAAACAACTCATCCTACGTTACTGTTTCAAGAAATAAAAAGTACCTCTACTCCATTGCCGATGAGGGTGTCGAGGTGTTTGCCATTCAGCCGGACGGCGATCTGGTACCGATCAATAAGCAGCAGATCGGAGGCATGAGAGGCTGTCATCTCTCAACGGATATCAACGGCAGATATCTCTTCGTTGCGGGCTATCATGACGGAAGAGTTACAGTCGTTCATACGCATAAGGACGGTCGTCTCGGTAGTGTCATGGACGGCGTATTTCACAGAGGACAGGGCGCGACGAATGAGCGTTCCTTCCGCCCTCACGTGTGCTGTGTCCGCATTACCCCGGATAATAAGTATCTGTGTGCAGTCGATAACGGTATTGACCAGGTCGTTCTTTACCGTATTGACCATCAGGTCAATAAGATCAAGCAGGTGGATATTCTGCGTATGGGAAGAGAGGCAGGACCGCGCAGTATTCATTTCAGCAGAAACGGAAAATTTGCCTATATTCTCTGTGAAATTCTAAATGTGGTACGTGTTTACAGCTACAGCTCCGAGCAGGGATATCCGAGCTTTGATCTGATTCAGGAGATCTCTACACTTTCTGATGAGAGAGATCCGCATGATGCAGCTTCTGCACTGCGTATCTCCTATGACGGAGAATATCTTTTCTGTACCACTGCGGGAGACAATTCCACTGCCTGCTATAAGATCGATCAGGAGACCGGTTATCTTACAAGAAAGTTTGCGATTCCTACGGGAGGCAATTATCCGAAGGATGTGGCTCTCTTTCCGGATCAGAAGCATATCGCGGTCGTCAATAATGAGTCCGGTACGATCACGACCTTTACCGTGGACTATGAAAAAGGTCTGCTGGTTATGAAGGGAAGACCGCAGAAGCTTGATCAGCCGAACTGCATGGTATTTCACGGAGTGGAAAAAAAGCCCGAGGTGATCAGGGATGTGCCGGAGAAGGAAGCTGAGGCTGCGGCTGAAAAGCTGAAGCAGGAATGGGAAGCAGCCGAAAATAAATAACGATGCGTGATTCGAGAAGATCTGTTTTCTCCCCGGAGAGAGCAGATCTTCTTTTCTACAGAAACAGTTATAGGATTTACAGGTAAATTCCGGTAAATACGCCGGCGGTGAGGCAGAAATGGGAATGAAAATACAGGGAAAAACAACGGCGAAAGACATGACGCAGGGATCCATTGTCAAATTGATTCTGGAATTCTGTCTGCCGCTTCTTGTGGGCAACCTGTTTCAGATGCTCTATAACACCGTGGACTCTCTGGTTGTCGGAAATTTTGTCGGGACGGAAGCACTCGCGGCGATCGGTTCGACAACGATGATCGTTAACATGATCGTGTTTTTCTTTAACGGCATGTCTACAGGTGCGACCGTTCTCATCGGTCAGCTCTTCGGTGCGCATGATAAAGAGGGCCTGCATGTCGCAGTCGAGACAACGATGGGCATGACTTTTCTGTTCAGTATTATATTTTCCATTCTAGGAGTTTTCTCTGTTCCGTATATGCTGCGATTTATGTCGACACCGGAGGATGTGCTGGGTCCGGCAACTACCTACCTGACCATATATTTTACAGGGATCTCGGGACTTCTGATTTATAATATGGGAAGCGGTATTTTAAGGGCTGTGGGAGACTCTGTCCGGCCGCTGCTGTTTCTGATATTTACGAGCGTGCTGAATACGATCCTGGATCTGATTTTTGTGATCGTTTTTGGGTGGGGGATTTCAGGCGTTGCGATTGCGACGATCGTCTCACAGTTTCTTTCCGCGATTCTGATCGTTCTGCTCCTGAACAGGACGGAAGATATTTACCGGTTTACATTTCATGATATGCGTATCGATAAAAAATCCTTTGCACTGATCTTGCGTTACGGTCTTCCCGCAGCGATCCAGTCCACGATCACCGCATTCTCCAATGTGTTTGTGCAGTCCTATGTGAACGGGTTCGGAAGCGCATGCATGGCGGGATGGAGCTGTTACAACAAGATCGATCAGTTTATCTTTCTTCCGGTGCAGAGCATGGCTATGGCGGCAACTGCATTTGTCAGTCAGAATATCGGAGCGGGAGATGAAGAGCGTGCAAATAAGGGAACAGTGGTTTCCCTTGTGATGATGGAAATCATCACCTTTACTCTGGCCACATTGATCTTTATATTTGCGGCACCTGCCACGGGAGTTTTTACGAGCGATGTGCGAGTGATCCGGTACAGTGTACTGTTTCTTCATCAGAATGTCTTTTTCCTGTGTTTTAACAGTATCAATCATACTCTTGCGGGTGCACTCAGAGGAAGAGGGGATTCCCTGGCTCCGATGATTATCATGCTGTCATCCTTCGTTGCACTGAGGCAGCTCTACCTGTTTTTTGCAACCCGTCTGATCGGATACACAGAGAGAGTGGTCGGCTTCGGCTATCCGGTGGGATGGACTGTCTGCTGTATCATTGAAGTCAGTTACTTCTACTTCAGATGGATGAGAAAACCCGGGAAAGGGAAGAAACATATCTGAAGCAGAAGCATATATGATTTTCGTAGGATCTTAAGAAAGAGTCAGGAGAGGTAGAAGCGGCGGATCCCGTCCATGGTTGCAGTCATGTTGAGAAGCAGGGCATCCGCGAGAACGAGAGCGGTCATGCATTCCACAACAACGGCAGCACGCGGACCGATTACCGGATCGTGACGGCCTTTGATAATGATTTCTTCCACTTTTCCTTCCCTGTTCACTGTCTGCTGCGGCAGTGAGATAGAGGGAGTCGGCTTGAAATGTGCGGTGAGAACCAGATCTGATCCGCTGCTGAAGCCTCCGAGTATTCCGCCCGCATGATTTGTAACGGTTTCCGGGCCGTTCTCGCCGGGAACAAAGCTGTCATTGTTTTCGCTTCCTCGGGATAAGGATACGGAGCAGCCGTCTCCGATCTCAAAGGCCTTTACCGCGCCGATCGAGAAGACCGCCTTGGCGAGATTGGCATCCAGCTTCTCAAAAACCGGATCACCGAGACCGGCAGGGACACCGGACACCGTGCATTTCACGGTGCTTCCGACAGAGTCACCCTTGGATCTGCATTCATCAAGAAGCTCCAGGGCGTTTTCAGCAGGGATGCCTCCGATGAGCACCTCTGTGCGGAAGGAAATGCCAAGCTGTTTCAGAAGCTGCATGGCAACAGCTCCGCCGGCGACGCGGCCTGCCGTTTCTCTTCCGGAGGAGCGTCCGCCTCCCCGATAATCCCGAAAACCGTATTTCGTATCAAAGCCGAAATCTGCGTGACCGGGACGATAGATGTTCATGATATTTGAGTAATCCGTCGAGTGCTGGTCTGTGTTGCGGATCAGCATAGAGATCGGAGTGCCTGTGGTCTTGCCTTCGAAGGTGCCGGAAAGAATTTCGACCGCATCAGGCTCCTTTCTCTTTGTAGACATCTTTCCCGCATTCGGACGTCTTCTGTCATTAAAGGGCTGAATGTCTGCCTCGGTAAGAGGGATTCCTGCAGGACAGCCGTCGACTATGACGCCGATTCCCTTTCCGTGAGATTCTCCCCAGGTGGTAATACGAAAGATTGTGCCAAATGTTGAACCTGCCATAATAAAGCCTTTCTTATATGTAGATCTATATATGAATATAGATCTTTGATGATCGATTAATCCTGTCTCAGTTTATAAAAAAAGAGAAGTCTTGTAAATCCTGATTTCGGTCAGGCACTTAAAGAAGAATGCATACATCAGCTGCCAGTTGTGAAATTTGCACCGGAAGAAGATGTATGCAGCGAGCAGGAAACGCAGCACATCTGAGCGCATACATCGACTGACGGTACGAAGTAAGAAAGCTTCCCATACACCACCTGCCGGCGCAGTGTTAAAGAATCTTGACAAATGAACCCGATTTCCGTAGTATTGAATACTGAATACTCAAAATATATACAGACAGCTCATGCTGTCGGGATTTACAGGAATATTTTATGAACAAGCTGGAAAGAAAGTTCGGAAAATACGCTGTTCCGCATCTGACTGCTGTTCTGATCGGCTGCTACATTATCGGCTATATGCTTCAGCTCATGAATCGTAACATTGTTTCCTTCATGAGGCTTGAGCCTGCGCTGATCCTGCAGGGACAGATCTGGCGTCTGATCACGTGGATCATTATTCCGCCCTCATCTCTGAGTATCTGGACCTTTATTATGTTGTTCTTTTATTTCTCTATCGGAACATCTCTGGAGAGGGTTTGGGGCGATTTCCGTTACAATGTTTATATTTTAGGCGGCATGCTGATCACGATACTTTCGGCATTTGTCTGCTATTTTATTTTCGGAAGCAGCATTGCGATGGGCACTGCCTTCAGTACCTACTATATCTGTATGTCGATCATGCTTGCTTACGCAGCTACATTCCCGGATGCACAGGTGCTGATCTACTTTGTCTTCCCTGTGAAGATGAGATGGATCGGATGGATCTACGGCGCACTTCTTGCCTATGATATCGTAAATTATATCAGGGCAGTCATGCAGGGCTTTACCTTTGCCTGGATCTATGTGATCGCCATCCTTGCATCGCTCGCTAATTTTGTGATATTTTTCTTCCTCAACAAAAAGAAAAATCATGTACATCTGAATCACGCACAGAGAACCGCACGAAAGCAGTTCCGCCAGGCATCCGAAAGCACCAGACCTTTCGGATCGACTGAGGCGGCAAATCAGGGACGCGTTGTTCCGCGGCACCGCTGCGAAATCTGCGGCAGAACAGATGTCTCGAACCCGGAGCTGGAATTCCGTTACTGTTCCAAATGTAACGGAGCACATGAATACTGCAGCGACCACCTGTTTACACATATTCATGTCCAGTGATCATAGATAGATCCGGACGACTTATAGGGAGATTGAAATGAAAACACCGTTTACTACAAAAGAGAAAATTGAAGAGATCATGCAGTCTGTACCGACTCCTTTCCATATTTATGATGAGAAGGGAATTCGCGAGAATGCGAGACGCGTCAAAGAAGCATTTGCATGGAATAAGGGCTTTCGTGAGTATTTTGCCGTGAAGGCGCTTCCGAACCCGGAGATTCTCAGAATCTTAAAGGAAGAGGGCTGCGGATGTGACTGCTCCTCCATGACGGAGCTTATGATGGCAAAGGCGATCGGTAACGGCGGAGAGATGACAATGTTCTCTTCCAATGAAACACCTGATTATGAGTACCGCTATGCAGAGGAGATGGGTGCGATCATCAATCTTGATGATATTACCATGATCGACTCTTTCGCAAAATCTGTCGGCCATTTTCCGAAGAAAATGTGCTGCCGCTTCAATCCGGGCGGTGTTTTCAAGGTTTCCAACGGAATTATGGACACTCCCGGTGAATCAAAATACGGTATGACAGACGAGCAGATCTTCAAGGCATTTACGATTTTGAAGAATAACGGCGTAGAGGAGTTCGGTATTCACTCCTTCCTCGTATCCAATGCTGTCACCAACTCTTATTATCCGATGCTCGCAAAGCTTCTGTTTGAGCTTGCGGTTGAGCTGAAGAAGGAGACAGGCGCGCATATTACCTTTATCAACCTTTCCGGCGGTGTCGGCATCCCCTACAAGCCGGGTGAGCCTGCCAATGATATTCTTGCAATCGGAGAGGGTGTCCGCAAGGCATATGAAGAGATCCTTGTTCCTGCAGGTATGGATGACGTTGCCATCTATACGGAAATGGGACGTTTTATGACAGGACCGTACGGTGCACTCGTGACTCAGGCAATTCATGAGAAACAGATCATGAAGCACTACATTGGTGTGGATGCCTGTGCCTGCAATCTGATGCGTCCGGCTATGTACGGTGCTTACCATCACCTCACTGTTCTCGGAAAAGAGAACGAGCCGCTTACAAATATTTATGACGTTGTCGGCGGGCTCTGCGAGAACAATGATAAGTTTGCGATCGACCGTATGCTTCCGAAGATCGATATGGGAGATCTGATCTATATCCACGACACGGGTGCACACGGCTTTGCCATGGGTTATAATTACAACGGCAAGTTGAAATCCGCAGAGGTTCTTCTGCACGAGGACGGCTCCTATGATGTCATCAGAAGAGCTGAGACTCCCGCTGATTACTTCGCGACCTTCAGTGATCTTCCGATCTACGATGCGCTGATGCAGGATGTGAAGTGAGGAAATCAGACTTCCGTGCAGATTTAACATGGTTCTTTTGTTTAATTTGTGATATAATGCCTGAGGATCACTGAATCCTCAGGATTCGCCGGTGTGTTGGAACTGGCAGACGAGACGGACTCAAAATCCGTTGGTGGCAACACCGTGTGGGTTCGAGCCCCACCACCGGCATAATAAAGAAAACCTTGATTTTATTGGAATCCCCGAAAAGATTCCTTAAAATCAAGGTTTTTTTCGATTTTTTGAAAAACTCTTCTTAAAAGCGTTAACGAACGTGCACGTACATAATATGCTATCATTGCAGCAAGGGAAAGTCAAAACACAGAAAGGAGGATTGCATGGCTAAGAAAAAGCACAAAAAAGAAACAACTGAAACAGATGATCCGAGAAATCATCATCTCAGTTGTTTCTGGAATCATCACCTACTTACTAACAAAACTTATCGGGTGATGAGAATACAGAGGGCGGTTTTAGCAACCGTCTTCTGTGAAAAGAATAACATCTTAGCCATGAAAAAACAATTATGTGGAGAATTGTTTTAGCTGTACGTAAAATGAATTTTTTAATTCTACTCGCATATCCTTCGGTAGAGTTTCGGATTG
>JAUNAN010000164.1 GCA_030527595.1 Lachnospiraceae bacterium
TTCAATCATAATATGATTCATCTTTTCCCCCTCTTTCGCACGTTCTCAATTTCAAAATGAGAAAAGTGCATTTCCCGAGCCATTTTTCGGCATTTGATTTTGCTGCTTATTTTTATGCGATCGTATCCGCAGCGGTGATCTCCGCACTTCCGGTAAATTCACCTTCTGCTCCGGTTACGATATACACCGTATCCTGCTTTGTTTCCAGATTCGCATCAAAGCTGAGCGCTCCGGAGACTCCTTCCAGATCGATCCCGACCAGCTTTGCGTAAACTTTTTCGGCATCGCCGCTGCCTCCATTGACAGCTGCCTGCATTACCAGATCCCAGGCATCATAGGTGCGCAGCTCTTCAGTTCCCATATAGCTGCCGTTCTCATGAGCCGCAGTCCGCGACGCATCTTCCGCAAGCCATGCGGCAAACTGTGCCCTCAGCTCCGCTGTTTTTTTATTTTCAGGATCAACGCAGGTCGGCAGAAACAGATTTTCCCCAGAGCCGCCAAGCAGAGTCAGCACAGACTGGGAATCCGCATTCGCCATACCCAGATAGTAAGTATCTCCGCCGTCACTCTTCTTAAGCGAAGCCAGCGTATCCGCAGAAACAAAGGCGCCTACAAGCTGCGGATTCTCCTCCGTGAGCGCCTCCTGCAGTTCTGTCGTATTTGCCCCGACCGCTTCACGGATCACCAGGCGGCCTCCGTATGAACTGTATGCATTCGCAAAGAGCGAAGCGAACCTCGCACTGCCCTCAACGGATTCCTCGGAAATAACAGCCGCTGTTGTGAGTCCCAGATCATAGTAGGCATAATGCGCAGCGGCAGCCGCCTCTAAAACTTCCGATCCGTCCAGGCGGAACACATTCGTAAGATTCTGAAAAGCATCTCCGTCCGTGTCCTTTGGAACGATCACAGACAGCTTCTCATCCTCCGCAGCCGCGGCGGCATATGCTGCCAGCCGGCCGTCACAGAGCGCAATTACCGCGCTGACTCCTGCTTCCTGCAGCTGCTGCACGGCAGCTTCCGCACTCTGTGCCGTATTTCCGGCATCTGCATACACTGCCGAGAAGATGTAATCCTGTTTTTGCCCCTCTTCTGTGAGGTTCCGGTTCTGCGCAAACTCAATGATCTGCTGCAGGTTCTGTCCGTCCCCGGCATCCGTTATCACTCCGATCTTAATTTCCACCGGCTCGGACTGCATTTTCGGCAGGTTGACCGCACATCCTGTGAGAAGCTGCGATGCAATCACGCCCGTAAGCAGCAGAATTTGATATTTTTTCATTTCTCTCCCTATCTTTTTCACACTCCTCAGACTGCCCTGCCGGCAGCTTCCGAGCGGTCTCTCTTTAATTCATCCTCGATCGTGACAGATGCACCGTCATTACCGAAATATTCCCGATACCAGAGCAGGAACATAAACACGTTCCAGATATGGCGGTTGTAATCTCTCCTGCCCTCTTTGTGCGCGTCCAGAAGCTTTACCAGCTCCTCTGTATGGAAGAATTTTCCGGCATCCTCACCGGTAAACGCCTCCTTTACGATCTGATAATACTTTTCCTGTCTCAGCCAGATTCTGGTCGGCACCGGAAAGCCGAGCTTCTTTTTCTCGGCACCAGCACTGTCCAGGTATCTGTGAGCCGCTTCACGGAACGCAAGCTTTGTATTTTTATCACTGACCTTCTCACTCAGAGGCAGATTTTTCGCGAGCTCATAGACTCCGCGGTCAAGAAACGGCACGCGGCTCTCGATAGAGTGCGCCATACTCATCTTATCCGCCTTCAGAAGAATATCACCGATGAGCCAGAAGTTCAGATCGATGTACTGCATCTTTTCCGTATCCTTAAGATGACTGACTTTGTCATAATAAGGCTTCGTCAGCTTCTGAGGTGCGGCGTCCGGTGTGGTATGCTTCAGGATCCGTTTTCTCTGCTCAACCGTAAAGACGTTGGCATTTCCGATAAACCTCTCCTCCACACTCTTCGAACCGCGGATCAGAAAGTTCTTTCCTTTCACACGGCCGGGTAGCTTCCTTGCTGCAGATGCGATTCCTTTTCTCAAGCCTTTCGGCAGTTTCTGATAGCCTGCAAGAGACATCGGCTCGTGATAGATATTGTAGCCTCCGAAGAGCTCATCGGAGCCTTCTCCGGAGAGAATCACCTTGACATGCTTTGCAGCCTCCCTGTCCACAAAATACAGAGCTGCGGAAGATGCATCTGCCAGCGGTTCATCCATGTAGTACTGAATTCTTCTCAGTTCTTTCCAGTACTCATCCGTAGAGATCACCTTGCTGTAGTTTTGAATACCAACCTTCTCGGAGAGCGCCTCCGCATAGGGGATCTCATTAAACTTCTCATAGTCAAATCCCACGGTAAAGCTCTTCTGTCCTCCGAAATTGCTTGCCACATAGCTGGAGTCCACTCCGCTGGAAAGAAGCGTCGCAACCTCTACATCACTCACCATGTGATATTTGATGGATTCCTTAACTGTCCGGTCGATCTCATCGATCAGTGCAGCGTGGTCCACAGGCTGATCGGTCGGAGTCAGCATCGGATCGAAATAGCGTACGATTTTTTTATTTCCATCCTTCCAGATCATATAATGGCCGGCTGCAAGCTTAAAAATCCCTTTGAAAAATGTCTCCGGAAGTACGGAATACTCAAAAGAAAGATACTGTTCCAGCGCCTGCAGGTTCACTTCCTTCTGATATCCGGGATATTCCAGGATCGATTTGATCT
>JAUNAN010000165.1 GCA_030527595.1 Lachnospiraceae bacterium
CAGCTGCCGCCATAAAATCCGCGATCGCGCCCGCATACATCATACCGTCGATACCGAAGAAGAGCGGCAGAATGAGGATCAGCGGAAGCAGGAAGATGATCTGTCTGGTAAGAGACAGGAACAGTCCCTTCTTCGGCTTGCCGATGGCGGACAGGAAGGTACTCGTCAGCGGCTGAATATTATTCAGGAACACGCAGAACAGATAGATCCGCATGTACTTGACCGCAAACTCATAGTACAGCTCCGAGCCGGCTCCGAAGATGCTGATGATCGGTCTCGGAAACAGCTGGAACAGAAGAAATGCAAGGATCGAGACCACTGTTCCTGCATTTCTTGTCTTACGAAATGCCTCCTGCGTGCGCCTGTAATTCTTCGCTCCGTAGTTAAAGGATGCGATCGGCTGCATCGCATGCGACAGTCCGATACAAAATGAAAAATACAGCGCGGTCAGCTTCGTCACGATTCCTACGATCGCAATGGGGATCTCCACGCCGTAGGCAGACTGCGCGCCGTAGTATTTGAGCGAATTATTGGAGACGATCTGCACGACCATCATCGCGACCTGATTAAAGCCCTGACTCATTCCCAGATTTGCATTTGTGCCGATGATCTCCGCCTTAGGCACAAAATCGGCCGGCGTCAGCTTCACCGTGCGGTAGTGCCCGATGTGGTACAGCACGATCATTGCCGCCGCTGCCTGACCGATCACAGTTGCCGCTGCCGCCCCCGTCATTCCCCAGCCGAAGCCAACGACAAACAGCGCATCCAGAACCGTGTTGATGACCGCGCCGGTCAGATTGCAGATCATGGAGACCATCGGCTTTCCGTCCGCGCGGATCAGATGCCCGCCGGCAATCGACAGAATAAAAAACGGAAATCCGACAGCCGTAATTCTCGTATACTCCTTCGCATACGGCAGAATACTCGCGGACGAGCCGAAAAAGAGAAGCATCGGCTCCAGAAAGAGCTCAGCGATCACGAAAATGAGAACACCGCTCAGCGCCGCAAAGAGCACGGAATTTCCGACGTACATTCCGGCACGCTTCGTCTGCCCCGCACCCATATGCAGGTTAAAGGCTGCGGCTCCGCCGATGCCGAGCAGAAGAGAGATCGCCGCGCAGAGCGTTGAAAGCGGGTATGCAATATTTGTGGCGGCATTGCCCAGCTCGCCGACATAGTTGCCGATGAAGATCTGATCCACAATGTTATAAAGACTTGTGACCAGCATGGCAATAATAGAGGGAATGGCAAACTTTACGATCAGCTTATTAAGCGGTGCACTCCCCAGCGGATTTGATTTCTGTGATGAATTCATGACTGTTGTTCCTCTTCCCCTTGCTGATTTCCGACAAACGATTCGTCAGGTCATTCGAAATCTACAGACCTTCTCACGCCTGCGAAAATCACAACAGGATTTTTACCTTTTCCCAGATTTCTTCCGAAATCTCCTCCGGAGAGCGGTGTCCGTCCACAATAATCACATTTTCTTCGTGTTTTAATTTTTCGATCGCCTCAAAATATCTCGCACGCGTGGCGATCAGACGTTCTTTATTTTCAAAGAGCTCCCTCGTCTCTCCCCGATCCTCTACGCGCTGCATCGTAATTTCCGGATCCACATCGATAAAAATGGTCGCCGTCGGACGCAGCTTCTCCGTCACAAGGGTATTAGCCGCGATGATCCAGTCCATCGGAACATCCACGCTCTGATACGCATAGGAAGAGAAATAATAGCGGTCGGAAATGACCGTCCTGCCCTGCTCCATCGCCTGCAGGATCCCGTTAACCGGATTCTGAACATGATCCAGCCGGTCCGCGACAAAGAGTGCTGCCAGCGCATCGTTCGGCATCTGAATGCGCCCGATCATCACCTGATGGATCAGCGCGCCTGTCGGAGAATCCGACGGCTCCAGAGTCTGAAAGAAGGGAATCCCCTCCTTGCGAAGATGCTCGGTGAGCAGGCGGATCTGCGTGCCCTTTCCGCTTCCGTCAATACCTTCAAATGCAAAAAACTTTCCTTTATGATTCATAATATTCTGTCCTCGTAATGCGTTGTTCTATGACTGATTCTTCCCTCGCGCCTGCAGCAGCACGCGCCGCAAAAAATCATTTCTTAACCTAACATATAGTCTATAAAAGCATATCACCTTATCCGCAGAAGACTCAAGCCCAACGGGACTTTTCAAATGAAATACACAGCACTAAAAAAGCTCTGCCAGATCATTATGTCTGACAGAGCCGTCTCAATTTTATGTATTTGTGCATTTACGGATTACTCGATGAAGATGTTCTTTGCCTCTTCGACCTCCGGCTTATATTCGACCTTCGGGATATTGACCTTCAGAATTCCGTTCTCAAATCCAGCCTTAATATCCGTCTCCTTCAGGTCCTCGCCTACAAAGAAGGTTCTCTCGATCTTTCCGACATATCTCTCGCGTCTCAGATAAACGCCTGCTTCCGTACCCTCTTCCTGAGTCTCCTCACGGGTCGCATCGATCGTCAGATAACCATCCTTGAGTGTTGCGTGGATATTTTCCTTCTGATATCCCGGAAGCTCCAGCTCCATCTCATAATGATCCTTGAATTCTCTGATATCCGTGTTCATCAGAGAACTGCCGGATGTCTTCAGCATGGAGGGTCTGCGGTCAAAATTGTCATTGAAAAATGCATCTACGAAATTTGTATTGAAAAGGCTCGGTACTAACATGTTATTTCCTCCT
>JAUNAN010000049.1:0-6960 GCA_030527595.1 Lachnospiraceae bacterium
CTCTGCCTGAGCTGTCTCTGCAGCTGCACTCACCTCAGCTGCGGCAGTTTCCGGTTCTGCAGCTTTCTCAGGCTCTTCTGCTTCTGTCTGCTGAGCCTGCCCCGATGTCTGAGCGAGTTCCTTTTCCAACTGTTCTTCAAGTGCCTTCTGAACATCCTGAGACGCAGACTGCGGAGTCTGATCCGCCTGTGTCTGAGCGGCTGTCTCGCCGACAGTCGAAGTCCCTGCTTCTGCATCTGTGACGCCTGCAGACGGAGTGATCAAGCTCTCTTCTTTCTGAGCTTCTTCATTTACCGCGTCAGCGTTTTTCCTTCGAAAAAATGACATCTTCGACCTTTCCGTTTCCCGTAGGTACCGTCACAAACGGGAAATCTAATTTATAAATAGGTATCTAACTATATTTCAGCGTACAAGGGCGATTATATCACAAATTGAACTACATATTTCCGCTTTTTTCCAAATGAAACAGATTTGTTAGTTTTTCTTCACAAAAATCATTTCCCTGTTCAGAAACTGTTACAAACGCCAATGCCGCTGCCGCGCGTCAGGTATCTGCCTGCAAAAACTGACGCACTTTATTAAGATTCTGCTCGCCTTTCGTTCTTCCGATCCGGTATACCCGCTCCAACTCCTTTGCATCATGGCAGACAGAACCGATTCCGAGTGCCTCGTCCGGAGCGATCACAAGAACCTCTCCTCTTTTTTCGCACTCCGCAATATAGGAAAGCTGCTCATTATAAGCCTCATGACGTGTCTTCAGCTTTTTCCATATATTCGGATATCTGCGCAGAAAGAAATGAACGGCCGCAGCATATTTGAGCGGTCTCTTGCGATATTCTCTCGGCTGGGTAAGGATCACAACATTTCTCGAAAAACCCTGACGCTGAATAAATTTCAGAGGTATGGAATCTGAAATGCCGCCGTCCAGGAGAAGATGATCGTCGATGGAGACCGGACGGGATACGACCGGCATAGATGCAGACCCGCGCATATACTCCAGATCCTCATAGGCACCGTCCGTACACCTGTGATAAACGGGCTCCGCTGTCTCCACCTCCGTACAGACACACCAGAACTCCATAGGAGAGGACGCAAAGGTTTTTGCATCAAACGGATCCAGAACCGCGGGAAGCTCATGATAACAAAACTCTGCGCCGTACAGGTCACCGGTACGGATCCATGATCTGACTGAGCAGTATCGCTTGTCTCTGCAGTATTTTTTATTATAGCGGATCGTTCTCCCTATTTGCTTTGATTTCAGATTGCATCCGAATACAGCTCCCGCCGATGTGCCGACTGCTCCGTCAAAAACGATTCCGTTTTCCATAAACACATCAAGCACACCCGCCGTGTACATTCCCCGCATTGCTCCGCCTTCGAGAACAATACCGGTTTTCGCGTGCAGCATTCTCCCTGTTTCCTTCATTCTAACTAATAACTCCTCTTATTGACGAATTCCCGTATTTAAAAACAGAGTTTTCCGATCCCGGCTTACTTAAGCCGCTCAAAAAAAACAGCATGATCACTCTCGATTCATGCTGTTTTCATTTTCAAAAAGCGATCATCACAGATCAGATCTCAGGGATTCCAGCATAGACATGACCAGCTTTGCACAGTGCACAGCTGCCTTTCCCTCAAATTCCTCGTATGAAACCTGAACGCTTTCATCCGCCTTGTCGGAGATCGCCCGAATGATCACGAAGGGAACCTGATTGATCCAGGCAGCCTGAGCGATCGCAGCACCTTCCATCTCCGCACAATCGCCTCCGAAGACCTCAATAATCCGTTCCTTCTGCTCTCTTCTGCTGATGAACTGATCTCCGCTCAGGACAGTTCCCTCAAAGACACCGATCTCAGGTGCCGCCGCACGGCATGCCTCCAGGGCTTTTTTTCTCAGGCTCTCATCAGCAGGAAATGCCGCAATTCCGAGCTGCGGAACCTCTCCGGGAGCATATCCGAAGACCTGTGCGTCCACATCATGATGTCTTGCTTCCTTTGAGATCACGATATCCCCTATATTGATGTCATTGTTCAGCGATCCCGCAACACCTGTATTCAGGATGTGCGTGACCGCAAACTGATCGATCAGAAGCTGGGTACAGATCGCTGCGTTTACCTTGCCCACACCGCTCTGTACGATCACCACAGGCACCTGCCCGATCGTGCCCTCGCAGAATTCTCTCCCTGCAAATGAGGAAACAGCCTTTGTTTCCATTCGCTCCTTAAGAAGAGATACCTCCACATCCATTGCCCCGATAATTCCGATTTTCATTCTCACTTCTCCTTGTTTTTTCTTCCTGTGCAGTCCGGTGCGCTAAAAAAGAGACGTTTTCCCGCACAGATCCTTTCCGGCAGTCTGACGCCCTGCTTTTTATGATTCAGGATAAACAAGGTGAGCTGCATCGATATGATTCAGCGTATTCTCCAGATATCTCTTCGCGCAGTACTTTGCCATACCGAGATTCATATCAAGATAATTGCCGCAGTCCTTTGCAGAGGCGCCCGGGATCTCACCCTCATAATCACGAATAAACGTAAACATGTCTTTTATCAGATCTACCAGATCAGAGGATTCCAGATCATCTGCGATCAGAAGATAAAACCCGGTGCGGCAGCCCATCGGTCCGAAATAAGTGATTCGATCCTTCCATTCCTCATTGTTTCGGAGATAGGTGGCACCGAGATGCTCGATCGCATGAACCTCTGCCGTATTCATGACCGGCTCATCGTTCGGAGCTGTCATACGGATGTCAAAGGTCGTAATCGTAACATCACCGTAATGATCCTTGCGTGATACGTAAATACCCGGTTCCAGCAGAATGTGATCGATCGTAAAGCTTGCAATTTTTTCCATATATGGTTCCTGACTTTCTTTTCAATTTATAAACCTGAAGGTTCTTTTTCCTGAGCCGCTGCAAACGAGTGTTCCTCCCGTCCTGCCAACAGACACTTCAGAGTCATCATACAATGAGGGTATCCCTATTGTCAAAAGCTTTGAAGCACTCATGCCGTTGTCAGTAAAGGATCTCACACCTGTTCACCAGCTCCTCAACAGCAGAGCGATAGACCGAAACAGAGGTCGCTTTTCGCACTTTTTTCAAATACCGGTCGTCTTCCGAAAACAGATCTCCCAGATGATACCAGATATCCTTCATCTTGCCGAGCTGATTTCGTTCTTCCCTGATCTCCTCTGCCGTGTTGGCAAGCAGAACATCCAGGTATCGCAGAATCTCCTCCTTTTCAGGCGGCATTCCTCCGCGGAGCATGCGGATCAGCGCCGGATTCCTGATCAGGCCCCTTCCGATCATCACATGCCCGAGTCCCGGACACTTTTTTCTGATCTCCTGCTCATCCTCTGCAAAACGGATATCACCGTTATAGGCAATGGGATTTTTGCTGTCTTTGTACATGGAAATAAAAATATCCTGATGAACGGAACCTTTGTAGTATTCCTTCAGTACCCTTGGATGTACGATGAGCTCGCAGATCGGATATCTGTTGTAGACCTCCAGGATACGGAACGCCTCTTCCGGATCCTCGATACCGATACGTGTCTTGACGGAAATACGGATCTCTTCTCCGATTCGTTCCGATACAGCGGGAATTCCCTCAAAAACCGCCGAAAAAAAGCGGTCCATTTCAGCGGGATCCGCAAGAAAGCCGGCTCCTCTCCGCTTGGCGGAGACAGTGCCGGATGGACAGCCGAGATTCAGATTGATCTCCCGATAGCCGATCTCAGCCAGCTGTTCCGTGGACTTCAAAAACATCTCCGCATTGTTGGACAGAAGCTGCGGGATCAGAGTCAAGCCGCGGTTATTTTCGGGAAGAATCGATCTTCTGTCTTTATTCTTCAAAAGGAATCCGGCACCCGTTGCGATAAAGGGTGAATAGTAGCGGTCTGTACCCGGAAAAATCTTGCAATGCGCTCTGCGCATCGCTGCTGTCGTAATGCCCTCCATAGGTGCCAGGCTGTATATGATCCGCTGCTCCTGCATATCCGCTCTCCTCGTCCCGTACGTTCAGATTTTCTCAGTCCTGTTATTCTATCATATTTCGCTCTCTTCGCAAGTACGGAACGCTCCGGCGTTTTTCAAAGAGGAGGGATCTTCCCTGATACTGAATTAATGATCAAAGGGTCTGCTAATTTACGCTTTTCTTCCTTTGATCGCGATCCATTCTCCCTTTTTATCTATTTTGATATCGACAAACCCGGCATCCGTAAAATACTGCTTCAGCTGAGTCAGGGAGGGAACATTCATGCCTTCTACGACCCGGTTCCAGATGCTCTTTGGATTTGTTATTTCATTTACGACCATAAATGTACCGTTTGCTTTCAGCACTCTTTTTATCTCTTCAAAGCATTCCGGAATTTCCTGCCAGAAATAGATCGTTTCAAATGCTGTTACCAGATCAAATTTATTGTCTTCAAACGGTATATATCTTGAGCTTCCCTTCTCAATAAAGCATCTTTTGCCCAGATACCTCTCGTTGACTTCCCGCGATATTTTAAGGCTCTCATCAGAGATATCAATGCCGCAGATCATACCGTTCGGACTGGAATTCAGCATTCTTTTTAGATTCATACCTCCGCCGCAGCCAATATCCAAAGCGTTTGTATCATCCGAGAATCGAAAATGCTCCAGTCCCCACACTGAAATCGGTGCATGTCCCTGATTCATCGACGAGACGATCATCCTTCCAAATTTGCCTGTCGGATTTCCGAAATTTTTTGTCCATCCCATTATGTATAACCTCCTGAGCTCTTTCAAAATAAGCAAGCCGCCTTAAGCAGCTGATAGTTAGTTGTATCTAACTCAGAGTATAAGTTATATGTATCTAACTTTCAATCCTTTTTCATTTTCTTTCATCCGCACATTCCCTCTGCGCGAACTTTTCATAGATTGCCTGCATCCCTTCAGAATTACTTTTTTATGAATTGCCTGTATCCCTTCAGAAATTACTTTTCATGAATCGCCTGTATCCCTTCAGAATTTTTCGTGAGCGGCTCTCAAATAAAAAAAGCCGGAGGATCAATACCTGTGATCCTCCAGCTCCTCGGCCGTTACCATATAATATTTCTCTGTTTCCAGAGCTTTATTGAAGGTAATATCCAGATGATACTCCTCTCCGTCGATCATCACCACATTCCAGGAATGATATTCCTCAATGCCGTCCTTCGATGCATAACCCGTCTGAATTCTGTTCTCAACAGACAGTTCCATCAGCAGACGGTACGCCAGGACAGAATATCCCTGGCAGCTGGCGTTTCCGTAGTGAAGCGCCGCATAGGCAGTGGAATCCAGAAAATAATCATCATTCTTCTCATGAACCGTATCATATGACACGTTCTCATAGATATACTCATATACGGCTCTGACCTTGTCCTCCTGACTTTCGTACTGAGAGGCATTGATCTCCTCAAGAGCCGCCTCTACCAGCTCATCCACCTCCTGCTCCTGTCCGGGCGTAGTAAAGTAGACCGGCGTAATATTGATGGAATTCCGATAAGCTCTCCAGCTGTCTTCATTTCCATAGGAGACGGTATATCCTCCCATCTGATATCTGAGGTAATCGCCCTCGTCGGGAATGCCCGTGTTCTCTCTCGCACGGTCCATCCACCCTGCCACGATCTCCTCCATATCCGAAACATAATTTCCGTTTGTCGGAAACTCAATGGTGATCACAGAGGACTTTTTCTTCAGACTGCTACGGATCCGCTCCACGATCTCATCCTCATTGGCAAAGACCAGCTTTGTGCCCTCGGGTACGCCCTGTCTGTGCCGATAAGCCGGAAAACCTATGATGCCGAAAATGAGAACACAGCTGACTCCTGCCAGGAGCAGAAGGAGGCGTCTTCTCTTTGCAGTTCCGTTCATCCTCTCACGCCTCCCGTCATCTGCACCCCCAAAAAGCAACCGCATTGGATCTCAGAAGGAGGTGTTCCACATCAATCCCCGCGGGACAGACAGTACCGCAGGCAAGAGATTTTCCGCAGCCTCCATAGATATATTTTTTGTAATTCTCTCTCAGCTCCCGCTGTTCCTCGCCCGACAGCTCTACAAGGAGACGGGCGGCTGGAACAAAGCCCGCCGCTCCCTGAAACTCTCCTTTAGGATCAAAATTCGGGCATACTTCTAGACAGCAGCCGCACTGCAGACATCTGGAACTGTTATACGCATCCGGAAGAGTCTGTTCCTTAGCTGCGGCATCCTCAACTGCCCACACTTTCATCTTTTCCAGATTGGAGAACAGTACCGCTCTGTCTACCATAAGATCTTTGATCACCGGAAACTTTCTGAGAGGCTCTATGGTGATTTCCTTCTTATAATCCCGCAAAAAGCTGTCACAGGCAAGCCGCGGCACTCCGTCAATCACCATGGCGCAGGCACCGCACTTTTTCTGCATGCAGCTGCACTCCCAGGCAATGGGCGCAACCGGATTTCCCGAGACATCCCGATAGCTGCCCTCACGATTGATCGTCTCAAGAGCAGTGGCAACCGTCATATTCTGTTCTATAGTCACAAAGTCGATCTCCTGCATATAGGAATCAGTGTCTGCCTGATCCTGTCTCTTGATTTTCAGACGGATTTTGATCTCAGCGGACTCCGTCTTCCGTCTCTTTTTTTTCATTCTCTTCATCATTTGCTTTCACTTCCGAAAACCTGATCTCACCCTCTGCCATGCGTACGCAGATCGTCATCTTCTGATTCTCATCTCTCCCCGGATAATCGCTGCGATAATGAGCTCCGCGGCTCTCCCTTCGATAAAGGGCAGACTGCAGGATCGCCTTTCCGAGACAGAGGCGATTTTTCTCAAATACGTTGAGACAGGTGTCCCCCATCCCTCCGACACCCGGCATTTGAGACGAATCCTCCGCGTATCGGTCTTCCAGTTCATCAATCCTCCGCATCGTCTCCTGCAAACTGTCCCGGTCCCGTACGATGCCGAGGCCCTCAAACA
>JAUNAN010000049.1:7060-14619 GCA_030527595.1 Lachnospiraceae bacterium
CGCATCGTCTCCTGCAAACTGTCCCGGTCCCGTACGATGCCGAGGCCCTCAAACAGGATCTCTCCGAGCTCCCTTGCAAAACGCGGTCGACAGAGAGGACCTTCCGGAAGTCTATCAACAGCAGAGGCTGTTTTCTCCCGGGACTCTCCCTTTTCAAAAGCGGTCTCTGTCAAAAGAGTTTCTGCCGCAGTCCGTCCTCCATAGATTGCGCCCAGCATGGAATTTCCGCCGAGACGGTTTGCTCCGTGATACTGATCACAGCACTCACCCGCTGCATAGAGATTCCCGTAATTCGTCCTGTGTCCCCGATCTACGTGGATCCCTCCCATGAAATAATGAATTCCCGGATCCACCGGTACGGGATCTCTGACCGGATCAAGAGAGAGATAGTGAATGATCTCTTTTCTCAGATCAGGCAGTCTCTTCTCCCATACCTCTTTGCTCAGATGATGCATATCGAGATATACCTGAGAGCCGCATGCCGGATCCCTTGTCACAAAATACATCTCCCTTGCCACAACATCGCGGGGCATCAGGTTCCCGAGCTCGGGATACTTCTCCTCCATGAAGTACCAGGGTTCTCCGTCACGCATAACATAAAGACGGCCGCCTTCTCCTCTGGCAGCTTCACTTACCAGACAGCGCTTTCCCGGTATACCGATTGTAGTGGGATGATACTGGATCATCTCAAGATTTCCAAAGAGGACTCCCTGTGAAAAGAGCATTGCCGCCGCATCGGCGGTATTGGCAGTCGTTCCCGTCGTTCTTCCGGGAAAGAGGCCGTTCAGTCCACCGCAGGCAAGAATGACCGGTCCCTCAAGTGTCAGAGACTCCTGATCCGCTCTGTGAAGGTCTCTTATCACAACGCCGCGGCAGAGTTCCCCCTCGAGGAGAAGGGAACAGCATTCATGATGGGAATATCTCCTGATCATTCCCGCCGCCTCATACTTGCGCGCCTCGTCGATAAGAGCTGTCATGATGATCTTTCCCGTACTGCTTCTGGCATATGCGGTACGTCTCTTCTTCTGTCCGCCGAAGGGGCGAAGGAGAATTTCCTCATCTGACATATTAAAGGGGACACCAAGCCTCTGCAGATCGCGTATGATTCCGGGTGCTGCTTCCGTAAGTCCTCTTACCGCCTCCCGATCCGCAAGATCACAGCCCGCTCTCATGGTATCCGAAAAATGAAACGAAGGGGCATCCTCGTCTCCCATGGTATTGAGCGCTCCGTTAATACCGCCCTCCGCCATAACAGACTGCGCCCGCTCGGAGGGATACTGAGAGATCAATTGACATCTGATATTATGTTCCGCCAGTGTGATGGCAGCCGACAGGCCCGCAAGGCCCGCCCCTACGATCTGAACGCATTCTCTGTCTGTTCTAATGAATTTCATACTCACCTGTCCCGCCTGTTCTCTCATCTCCACAATACATTCCAGCGGAGGTAGTAAACGATAAATCCTGCCGCTGCCGCCAGCAGAACGATACCTGCGATCCAAATCATATCCGCAAGCAATTTCCTCATGCGAACCGCACCGAAAGAAATCAGCAGCGGCTTCAGATTACAGAGCAGATGAATCAGGAGAGAAAAAACCAATCCCAGACTGACGAAGAGCTCCATGCCGCCAAAAGCATGCAGTCTGAAATTCTGCCCGTCGGGCGTCATAAAAATCACAAGATGCGCCGCAATAAAAATCGTCATTGCAAACCCGCTGATCCTTCGAGTCCAAAACATCCTGTTCTCATGTGGATAGGAGGTCTTAGTTGACTTTGTCACCTTCAGCGTTATAGCGGTAAGAATCACGCCCAGCACTGCGTGCACCGTCACTGCTCCCAGCATGAGAAGGGAAAGTATCTCCAGCCATTTTTTTCCTCCGGGCATTAATCCCATAAGCTGAAAAATGCCTGACACTATATGTATGACCGCCAGAAGAATGATCACACCGGTGATCAGACCGTTTATTCTTCTTATCTTCTCTTGTCTCATGATCGCTCCTGATTTCTCCTGTCTGCTCACTCTTCCGTTTCGGATCCGGAATCAGCCGCCTCATCTTCTCTCACATAGACAAGGGCATCCTTTTCCAGCTTCTCCATATCACAGAATTCCTCCGCATATTCCTGAGAGAAAATGATCACATCATAAAGACCGTGATCCATGCGGGAAAGGAGAAGTGCATGATTTTCCGTGTAGAGCTTCATCTGATTCTCCGGGAGTACCGACTGAATACTTCTTGCCATTTCCATTCCGCCGGCGTCCACTGAGGAAACAGAGCAGGAAATATCTTCAAAAATATAGGTGATCTCCCCTGTCTCAAAATAGGTTTTCCATGCCTCCTCATTTGGACTGCCCTCATGAATGCTGCGATTCATGCAGATGTAGTATTTTCCGGAAGGTGCATCCAAAATGACAGATGCGGAGGCAACACCGTCCACATCTGTCTGTATCATACTCTTAAAATAATCGGTTCTAAGGAAAGGAAGCCCCAGAATCACAAAGACTCCGAGGCATATGATCCCTGCGTGTTTTATCACTTTTTTCATTTGGCTTCCGGTTTTTTACTCTTCTGCTGATTTCAGCGCCTCGGTCACTGCTTCCTGAAACTCATTGTAATTGATGGTTGCGCCGGAGATGGCATCGATTCCGTCAAGAGAGCCGTTGGCGACCAGCCGATTTGCATATTCCGCGCAGGCTGCAACTGCCTTCTGCGCCTTATTGTAATAATCTCTGTTTGCCACGTCGCCGTCCTTCAGACCGTAATCCTCACCCTTCTCTGTTCCGTCCGTCTCATAAGTCGTAAAGGTGCAGTCTGTGATCTTGTTATCCTTGATCGTAATGGAAACAACACCGTAGCCGTTGCCTTCTTCCGAATCACCGTCCTCATTCTGATAGACAGAGCTCTTTCCCTCATAGGTACCGTCTTTATAATTTTTTGCAGAGCTTCCGCCGCATCCGGCAAGACTTGCGGCACAAACTGCCGCTGCCAAAAGGATTGCTGATTTCTTCATCTTATTACCTCTCATACATCAAAACGAATTTTTCCCGTAAAGTCATTGTTGATCGTCTCCTTCGCAATGCGGCCGTTGCGAAGTAAAATTCTTCTCTGGGCAACCTCACCGACCTCCGGATCGTGAGTGACTACTACCAGCGTAGTGCCGTTTGCATGAAGCTGACGGAACAGATCCACTACGATCTCTTCGTTCCGGTCGTCCAGATTACCTGTAGGCTCATCCGCAAGAATGATCTCTGGGTGATTGATAAGCGCTCTGGCCACGCAGACACGCTGCTGCTCACCACCCGAGAGCTGGCTCGGCAGATGCTTTGCTCTGTCCGCCAGACCCACCTGATCCAGTGCCTCCAGGGCTTCCTTCTCATCCGGAATACTGTGGTAATACTGTGAGAGCATCACGTTTTCTACCGCGCTCAGATAGTTGATCAGATGAAACTGCTGGAAGATCAGACCGATCTTGTCTCTGCGGATCTCTGTCAGACGCTTTGCCGGCTCTCTGGCAATATTGACCCCGCCCAGAAGCACCTCCCCGGCACTTGGCTTATCCATGCAGCCGATGATATTCATCATCGTACTCTTTCCGGAACCGGAGGGTCCCATGATGGAGACCCACTCACCCTTTTCCACCTTGAAATTTACCTGATCCAGGGCGTGCAGGTCACCATATATTTTAGAAACATTTCTAAATTCCAATAAGCTCATTTTATTCTCCTTTAAGTACAAGCGCCGGATCTACTTTTGTCGCACTTCTTATGGGTATCAGGCATGCCGCTCCGGTGACAATGATGGATACCGCAACTGTAACCGGAATCAGAAGAGGCTGCAGTGAAATCTGACTGCTGAACACGTTGACACTGACAAACTGTGCAAAAGCAAATCCGAGGAAAGATCCGAACAGGCCTCCGACAGCTCCCAGCAGCATTCCCTCTCCCATAAACTCCGCAATCAGACTGGCATCTGATGCGCCGATCGCCTTTCTCAGTCCGATCTCACGTCTTCTCTCGGAAACCACCGCTGCCATGGTAGTTGCAACACAGATCATGGTAAGAGCAAGAACGATCACAGTAACAAGAAGCACCAGTGCCTGCAGTTTTGACAGAACCGTCGCCTCGGAGGCAGTCACTCTTTTTACAAGAGAGGGTGTGATTGCCGTTGTTCCGTTTTTAATCTGATCCACATAGGACTGCAGCTCATCCGCCGAGGCAGACACACTGATCTCTGCAAGATCGTAGGTGTCATCTGCGCCCGTAAGAAGGGACAGATCCTCGTAACTGATATAGGCATAGGATTCTTCCTTTCCTCCCGTATTCACGATTCCCGTGACTACAGCATCAAAAGTTTCGTCCAGCGCATCCTCATCCTCCGGCCGATACGTGAGGGTAGTCGTTTCTCCTATGGAGATGGATAAATCCTTGGCCACCTGCTCTCCGAGAAGGATCTGGCCGGATTGTGACGGCCACTCTCCCTCCACGGACCAGTAGGGGCTCGTCTTCTGAAGACCGGTCATGTCTGTTCCCGCAACCTGAATGGGCTGCTCATGGATCCGGACAGTCTCATACCGGTAAGGAGTGGCTCCCACCAGGGAATCCCCGGGGAGTATGTTCAGCGCTTCCTGAAATTCTTCCGGAGAAAAGCCTCCTTCGGATGAAGTAAAAATCATATTTGCGCCGTAATTTCTGAACTGAGCACCCATCTGTTTGGGCACATCATTGTATATGGTTACCAGTCCGGAAAGAATGGTTGCTCCGATGGCAATTGCCAGCAGCGCCACGATCATTCTGGATTTTCGTCTGACCAGAGAGGCCGTAATCATCCGGACGAACATCTTTTTTTTACTCATGGTTTCTCCCTATCTACTTTTCCTGCTTCACTCTCAACGTCCGTGCAGTACTTCTGCCGGTTCCAGCTTCTGAAGCATACGGATGGCAGGAATACTTCCCGCAAGAGTAACAATGACCATCAAAACCGCCACCATAGGAATAACCATGGTTCGAATTGCAATAGAGGAACTGAAAACGCTCTGCCCGATAATCTGAGCAAAACCTACGCCCGCACCGAAGCCGATGACGGTACCGATAACGGTTGCACCCAGAATTTCCGTGAGAACCAGTCCCATAACCGGAGCGTTATAAGCACCGATGGCCTTCATCAGCCCGATCTCTCCGCTTCTCTCCATCACACTGGCTGTCACAAGATTACTGATGCCGAGGGCGGATCCGATCAGACTGAGGATCATGATAAGGATCATTAAAAGCTGGGTCTTGTCTAGGATAGCCCCCTCTGAATCCGCCACCTGACGCACGGGAGATGCCACAGAATCCGTAATGACCTCCTGAATCTGATAACAGATAGAGCTGACATATGCCGTACAGTACCATGTCTCATACTGGGCAACCGTGAGAGACTTCGGATCCTTTGCCGCCTTTACTGCCAGCTCATTGTCCGGAGTGGTAAGCGCACTGACCTCAATGCTGTCGACTTTGCCGTCCAGTCCATCCAGAGCCTGTGCAGAGCTCAGAGAAACAAAGATCTCATCATCCTCTGTACCGCCAGCCTCATAAACACCAACGATTTCAAAATCGTCCTCAGACTCGGTTCCCTTCAGATGAATCGTGTCACCAACGGAAAGTCCCTGACTCCCGGCTACATTTGCTCCGATCATAGCGGTATTTCCGCTGTTTTCGGATTTCTCGTCGATCCAGGCTCCGTTCACATCCCACCAGCTGCGCAGACTGTTCATGCCCGCATCCAAAGTTTCCCCTGTCGGCAGTTCCATGTGATGGTTAAACCAGCTTCCGACTACCGTCACCTCAGTGCCGTCAGCAAGGCTGGCCTGTGCGTTGACGAAGGGAGCGTAATCCACAATATTGAAAGCCCAGAAAATTGTTTTAATATTGCCAAGTTCATCCTCATTCAGATAGGCACCGCCGGAAGCGGATCCCCCCTCCACATCATAGAGATCGCTCACCACGGAGGACTGCTTTGGTAAAACCGTAATATTAGCACCGTAGGTCTTCAGCTCCTGATTGACCTTATCACCTACATCCAGAACCACGGAAATCATGGCCGTTGCCAGGGATGCCCCCAGGGCAATCGTAAGGGCAATCATCAGCATCTTCTTCCATTGACGGACAAAGGTGCCCCTGATCATTCTAAAAAACATAGAGTTTCTCCTTATTTAAATACGCTTTCGTGCTCTTCCAGCGTTGAGACCGGAACAATAATGTGTCCGTTCTCAATGGAATAATCGATGACAATGGGATTGCATCCGCCCTTAAAGCCGATCGTATTGATATTCATGACAACGTCGCATAAGTTACAGATCACCTTGCCGTCCTTCTCATAGTATCCTGTTTCTCCGCAGATGTCGCACGCATCCAGACCGATTCCGTATGCGGAAGAATTCGGCTTTTTGATTACGATGAAACGAACTACCTTGCCCGATTCGGTAGTATAACCGAACCTGTGCAGCTTTCCGTCATCCACCTGGTCAAAGGAGACGTAAATATTTCCGTTCTCCTCTCTCGCATCCTCAATCGGGGAGAGCTGTACCTCACGATTCGCATAAGCGGAAATGAGCGTGAGTGTTACGATCACGAGACACGCCGTGATAATGTTTGTAACTGACCAACGCACCCTTCTCTTCCACTTCGCTAAGATCTTTCTCTTCTGTGCGGGATTTTCATACGGCTCATTCTGTTTCCCTGCCTGCACGAGAACCAGGACTGCCGCAAAGAGACAAACGGCCATCACCAGGAAAATAAACCAGCTGCTGTAATTATTTACGTACTTTGAAAATATAAACAGCGTGTGATTGCTTCCGATGAGTCTCTTGCTGAGCATAATACCCACGGAAAGACCAAGGAATTTCACTCCGTTAATCAGGGAAACGACTGCAAGTGCCCCCGCCGTCGCACTCTTTCCCAGGGCGAGTGTTCCCTTATGAACAGCAGCCCCAGCCAGGAAGGTCAGGATCAGACCAAAGACCGCTCCGAGGATTCCGAGAATAAAAACAGTTGAGATCACTGTCTTCTGCGTCAAAAGAATGGTATGCGGAATCTCAAAGAACGGAGGTAAATAATAAAACAGCAGACTGATCACCAGGAGAGTAATGCAGCACTGAGATAACATGTCTGCCGCCTTCGGAAGGACCCTGCCCAGCATTCTGAATACAAAGAGGAGGATCGAAACACCGATGACAAACATGAAAATATACAAATTCCATAAGCTGGTATCGATCTTACTGGTATAAAGCTTGAAGTAGGTCATTACGAGCGCACTCAAAACACCCGCAGCAAGACCGATTCGAAACAGCAGTTTGCTCTTATCCGGAAAAATCTGCTTCAGATAAGAGGAAAGAATTCCAAGGAGCACCATGAGAATGGCAAGACGTTCCGTGGAACTGATCAAATATTTTAACAAAGCTATTCTCCAATACTATTTTTTTGCGTTTTCTATTTATCAATTCATAAACGTACAAAGAGTGACCTCACCCCAAAGGGGTGAAGTCACTGTTTTTTGCATTTTCAAAAGAATGTCATGCAGATTTCT
>JAUNAN010000050.1 GCA_030527595.1 Lachnospiraceae bacterium
CCCGTGTTTTTTATTTACAGAAAAATAGGAATCGCTTATAATGAAAGAAAACTTTTTTCATTTTTCGGTACTTTTTATACAAAAGTGAATACGCCGACAGGAAGAAAAAGGGGGCACAGAATGAGCAATCCACATGAATTTACGGAACTTGATCAGTATTTGTTTGGACATGCAACACATTATGATCTTTACAAGAAGCTCGGCTCACATCCGACCGTCATTGACGGGAAGAAGGGAACCTATTTTGCGGTATGGGCTCCGGATGCGAGGAGTGTATCCGTAATCGGTGATTTTAACGGCTGGGATCCTGAAGTGAACAGGATCGAAAAGGCGGACGCAATCGGAGTCTGGCAGATTTTTATTCCGGGTGTAAAGCCGGGCGCTATGTATAAATATTTTATTGAAGGCGCAGACGACCGAAATCATTATAAGGCGGATCCTTATGCGAATTATTCGGAGCTTCGTCCGGGGACCGCTTCCGTGGTCACGGATATTTCCGATCTGAAATGGACGGATACAAGCTGGATGAAAAAGCGTGCGCAGTCCGATCCGGAGAAGGAGCCGATGGTCGTTTATGAGTGCCACATCGGATCCTGGATGAAGCATCCGGAATGCGATCATCGTGAATGCGGTTTTTATACCTATCGGGAATTTGCCGAGCGCATCGCAGATTACTGTCTGGATATGGGATATACCCATGTCGAGCTCATGGGCGTCGCAGAACACCCCTTCGACGGCTCCTGGGGATATCAGGTAACCGGCTATTATGCACCGACATCCCGTTACGGCACGCCGCAGGATTTCCAGTATATGATCAACTACCTGCATAAGAAGGGGATCGGCGTCATTCTCGACTGGGTGCCGGCACATTTCCCGAAGGACGAGTGCGGACTTGCCAACTTCGACGGATATGCTGTTTACGAGCATCAGGATCCGCGTCAGGGAGAGCATCCGGACTGGGGAACCAAAATCTTCAATTACGGTCGTCCGGAGGTCAAAAACTTCCTGCTGGCAAATGCGCTTTTCTGGATCGAGTATATGCATATTGACGGTCTTCGCGTAGATGCGGTTGCCTCCATGCTGTATCTGGATTACGGCAAGCAGGACGGACAGTGGGTTGCCAACAAGTACGGCGAGAACAAGAACCTGGAAGCCATCGAGTTCTTTAAGCATCTGAATACTCTGATTCGCGGAAGAAATCCGGGTGTTGTGACCATCGCGGAGGAATCGACCGCCTGGCCGAGAGTGACGGGAGATGTGGAAAAAGAGGATGGTCTGGGCTTCACCTTTAAGTGGAATATGGGCTGGATGAACGACTTCCTGGAATATATGAAGCTGGATCCGCTTTTCCGAAAGGGCAACCACTATAAGATGACATTCTCGACTTCATATGCGTACAGCGAGAACTATATTCTTGTTCTTTCCCATGATGAGGTCGTTCATCTGAAGTGCTCTATGTGGGGAAAGATGCCCGGTATTTACGAGGATAAGTTCTCAAATCTGAGGGCTGCCTATACCTATATGGCAGGTCACCCCGGCAAAAAGCTTCTCTTTATGGGGCAGGAATTCGGTCAGCAGAGAGAATGGAGCGAGGAGAGGGAGATCGACTGGTTCCTTCTGGATACGGAATTGAACAGGCAGCTGAAGGATTATGTAAAAGACCTCTGGAAGCTGTATGAGAAGTATCCGTCACTCTATGCAACGGACTATGATCCCAACGGATTCCAGTGGATCAATGCAGATGACACGGAGCGCAGTATTTACAGCTTTGTCAGAAAGTCACCGGACGGCAGAAAGAATCTGCTCTTCGTGCTGAATATGACACCTATGGAGAGAAGTGACTATCGCGTAGGCTGCTTCGAGAATACCAGCTATAAGCTGATCCTTAACTCTATGGATCCAAAGTACGGCGGAAATGCACCTGTCTCCAAAAAGACCTACAAGGCTGTTGAGGCGGAATGTGACGGCAAGCCGTACTCGATCTCGTATCCGCTTCCGGCATACGGCTGTGCCGTATTTGAGTATGATAATGCCGATATCGCTGCTGAAAAGAAGGCGGCAAAATCCGCTTCCGCAAAAAAGAAGACCGATAAAAATACAGAATCGGTGAAGGCAGCGGACACCGGCAAGACGATCACCCAAAAGGCGGAGAGCCACACAGCCGAGACCACACAGACAGCTGCCACCAAGCCCACGGCCAAAAAGACATCCACAAAGAAATCCTGAATCATAAGAACAGCCGGAAGCTATGCTTCCGGCTGTTCTTATGTGCGCCCGGCGGCGCTTAGATCAAATTGTAAATGACTATCTGCCTCAGGTGTTTTGCGTTTCCTTCCAGCGGAGATAGCGGAACGTCACTTTGTTGGTAAGCTTTGCAAGCTCCGATACCAGCCACATCACGAGGACCGAGAGAGGAAGGAACAGCAGAGACCAGGGAGTCCACAGCGGGCGGATATCATAGAAGCCCGGCAGGAACAGAAAGGCCGCGATCAGGATGAAGATGCTTGTCATCAGCACGATGCGCCGGTAGGTATTCAACGGCCAGCAGACCTGTGCGACGACGAGAATGGAGACTACGCCGCCCAGCATCAGAGTAAAGGACGAATACAGATCAGCCGACCAGCCGAACAGTGCATTCAGTGCCTGAACGATCAGGATGGAGATCGCCATTGCCAGAGCTGCCGGTGTGCAGATCTGCAGTACATGCTTCAGGAAGCCTTCTTCGGCAGTTCCCTCATTATGCTCCAGCGTCAGAAGGAAGCTGGGAAGACCGATTCCGCAGACATTGATCAGACCGAGCTGCAGAGTCGTCCACGGATAGGTGTTTCTGATCAGGATAAAGATCACACTCAGAAGAGCGGAATAAATTGTCTTTGTCAGATACAGAGAACTGACGCGCTCGATATTGGATATGATCGTCTTGCCCTCACGGACAATGTCCTTCATTGAAGAGAAGTCCGAATCGAGGAGTACAATGTGCGCTGCCTGCTTTGCCGCATCGGATCCGGAGGCCATGGCAATGCCGCAGTCGGCATCCTTGATGGCGAGTACGTCATTGACACCGTCGCCTACCATTCCGACAGTCTGGCCATTTGCCTGCCATGCTTTGACAAAGGCCTGTTTCTGCTCCGGCTTTACGCGCCCGAACACCGTATATTTGTCGATGACTCTCGCCAGCTCTTCCGGATCTGCGGGCAGTTCGGAGGCATCGATGTAATGCTCTGCGCCCTCGACACCTGCCTTCTGTGCAACGGCGGAGACTGTCACAGGATTGTCGCCGGAGAGCACCTTGATATGAACGCCGGCGTCCGCAAAAAAGCGGAAGGTCTTTCTTGCATCCGGCTTAATGATGTCGGAAAGAATGATCGCGGCGATCGGAGAAACAGTTCCGTAAGGTCCGGAATCTTCACGAATGCCTTCTGCCTTTGCAAGCAGGAGTACACGATATCCCTGAGAGGACCACTTGGAGAGTGCCTTTAAGGCATCTTTCCTGCCCGGAATCAGAAATTCCGGAGCACCTATGAGATAGGCGCCCTCCTGAAGGAAGGAAGCACCCTTATATTTTCGATCGGAGGAGAATGGGATTCTCTCCGATACATCCCAGTCCTCCAGGCTGCCGAAGGCCTTATCCATGGCCTCCTGCGTGGCATTGGTGTCTGTGAAGGCGCCGTTTAAGTGTCCGAGGATCTCCTTGATACGGGCGGGATCCTGACGGCCGAAGGGGACAATGCGGCTGACCTCCAGCTTTCCGCTGGTGATCGTTCCGGTCTTGTCCGTGCACAGCACGTTGATGCGTGCGAGTGCCTCGATCGATTCCATTTCCTGAACCAGAGCACGCTTCTGCGCGAGTCTTCCGACTCCGAGAATAAAGGAAACAGAGGTCAGAAGAACCAGTCCCTCGGGAATCATGCCGATGACACCGGATACCGTGCGGACCACGGCGCCTGCGATATCGGGATTGGCAATGTACTGACTTCGGAAAAGCAGGAGACCGATGGGGATGATCGCAATAGAATCCACCTTGATGATCTTACCGATCGAGCGCTGCATCTCCGAGGAGGCGTGCTTTTTGTTCTGAGCCTGACTTACGAGCTGAGCAGCGTAGCAGTCATCTCCGACCTTCTCTACAGACATCACTGCGGTTCCTGCAGTGATAAAACTGCCGGAGAGAAGTTTGTCGCCTTTCTTTTTATGAACGGGCTTTGATTCTCCGGTGAGCATGGACTCGTTGACCTCCAGCCCCTGAGAGCTGATCAGTCTTCCGTCCGTGACGATCTGATCACCGGATTTGATGATCAGGACATCATGCAGAACGATCTCATTGACGGGAATGCTTTTGATTTTGCCCTCGCGCAGGACATCTGTGCGGGAGGCAGTGATGACAGAAAGTCTGTCGATCAGCTGTTTGACCTTCAGCTCCTGAGCGATGCCGATGAGAGAGTTGCAGATGATCGTTCCGAGAAAAAGCATGTTCTTGTACTGACCGGTCAGGAAAATGAGCAGACCGAGCAGCAGGTTCATGATGTTGAAGTAAGTGATCGTGTGAGAACGTACGATCTGCTTCACTGTTTTTTGACCTTTGCGGGAAGAAATATTGATCTGCCCGTCTTCGATGCGCTGCCTGATCTCCGCCTGGGAAAGACCGTTGAGTTCATAGTCCTCACTCAGATCATAGGAGACATCCGTCTTCCTGACGATTTCCGCAGGCTGTTCTTTTTTCTTTCTTCTCCTTGCATGAACGGGACGACGCTTAACAGCGGAAAGCTTCGGAGCTTTTTTCAGCGGCTCCTCAGCGGGCATTCCGCCAGGTGCCTGTTCTCTGCGAAGATCGGGAAAGAAATGTATGAGCTGCGCATATGTCAGATGAGGGGGACGGCTGTACGATCCCTCTGCTTTTTTTATTTTATGCGATAATGTTTTCAGTTTGCGTGGCATGAAAATCATACCTCCTTTACCCGAATGATTATAGCATACAAACAGTGAAAGGCATTGAAAAACGGGGCGTTTTTCATAAAAAGTTTAGCAGTTATTGCACATTGAAAAGCGGACTTTCTTTGCTATAATTAAAATGTCAATAAGACAAGACCGATTTGAAGGGAGTTAAACAGATCATGAAGGTTGAAAATATTACCGATATTAAGAAGTTCTTTGAAGTAGTAGACAGCTGCAAGGGCAAGGTTATGCTGGTAACAGGCGAGGGCGACAGACTGAACCTGAAGTCCAAGCTGACACAGTATGTATCTCTGGCAGGTATCTTCTCCAACGGAATGATTCCGGAGCTTGAGATCATTGCTTCCGAGCCGGAAGATGTTCAGAGAATCCTGGACTTCATGGTAGGCACAAAATAATCATCCTGCGGGATATAAAAGAAATGAAGAGGGAAGCCGTGTTCGGGGATCGGACGCGGCTTCCCTTTCTGAGATTTTAGAAGACAGGGAAAAGAAGATGTATGTGATCGTTGGACTCGGCAACCCGGGTAAACAGTATGAAGGCACCCGCCACAACATGGGCTTTGACGTCATCGATCATCTGATCGATGATCATGGAATCGCACTTGCGGGCAGAAAGTTTCACTCGCTCTATGGCACGGGACGCATAGGCGGAGAGCGGGTGGTCCTTGCGAAGCCGCTCACCTATATGAATTTAAGCGGTACGGCGGTGCGTGAACTGGTGGATTATTATAAGATCGATCCGGAGCGTGAGCTCATTGTTCTCAGTGACGATGTTACGCTGGCTCCGGGTTGGATCCGTATTCGGAAAAAAGGAAGCGCAGGCGGTCAGAACGGCCTGAAACATATCATTGCACAGCTCGGTACGGATGGTTTTTCGAGGGTGCGCGTAGGAACGGGAGAAAAGCCGAAGGGCTGGGATCTGGCAGACTGGGTAATGGGGCATTTTTCCAAAGAAGATCGAAAAATGGCCGACCTTGGCATTGAGCGTGCGGCAAAGGCCGTGGAGGAGATTATTGCAGCCGGTCCGGACAGTGCGATGAATCTTTACAACGGTGCGCCGGATCTTTTGAAATGATTGAGAGGAACAGGGAATGCAGACATTTCTGAAGCCGCTGGAGGAACTTGCGGAATTCAATGAGATCCGCCAGGCGCTGAAGCGCGGCGGCGAGGGACTGCTTACGATTACCGGCTGTGTGGAGGCGCAGAAGGCACACCTGATCTTCAGCCTGTCTGAGGGGATGTGTCAAAAGACGCTTGTGGTCGCGGAAAATGATTTAACAGCGAAGACTCTGCACAGCAATCTGTCCTTCTACAGGCCGAATGCACTCTTGTATCCGGCGAAGGATCTTTTATTTTATCAGGCGGATATAGTCAGCGGTCTTCTGGATCAGCAGCGCATGGCTGTGCTGCGTGCTCTTTGTGAGCCGGGAGAGGTGACGGTCGTGCTGTCTGTCTCCTCGCTGATGGATGAGGTCAGTACGCGAAAGTGCATGTTCGAGTCGCGGCTTCTCCTTAAGGGCGGGGAGGAATACGACCTGGAACAGGTCAAGCGAACACTTGCGGGAATCGGGTATGAGAGATGTGCGGAAGTTTCTCTTCCCGGTCATTTTGCCGTGCGCGGAGATATTCTGGATGTCTGGCCGATGACAGAGGAACGTCCCGTCCGTCTGGAATTTTTCGGTGATGAAGTAGACTCCATGCGGACCTTTGAGGCGGAATCACAGCGCTCGGTGGAGGAGATCGATGAGATCTTTATTTATCCGGCAAATGACCACACGGGAGAGACAGCGGGACTGCTTTCCTGGTTTGAACCGGGGGAGACGCGGATCTTTCTGGATCGTCCGAATCGCCTCAGCGAGACGGCATCGGCAATAGAGCTGGAATTTCGGGAGAGTGTGAAAAACCGTGCGGAGCAGGGCTTTGATCTCTCGGAGCTTCCCGGGATCACGGGAAGCGATGCCCTCCGGGCAGAGCTTGAGCGCAGAGGATGTACCGCTGTTTCTATGCTCGAGAGCCATCCCGATCACTGGAAGGTGCGGGAGACCTTCAGTCTCTCTGTGCAGGCTGTCAATACCTATAACAACAGCTTTGAGATGCTGATCCAGGATCTGAAGCGTTACAGAAAGCAGGGATACAGGACGATCCTGCTCTCCGGTTCCCACTCCAGAGCCAGACGCATTGCCAGGGACCTCGATGACAACGGGATTCCTGCATTTTACACGGAGAACAGAGATCTGGAGCTTTCTCCGGGGCAGGTGGCTGTCGAGTACGGTCACGCGAGCAGAGGCTTTGAGTATCCGCTCATCCGGCTTGCCGTGATTTCCGACACGGATATCTTCGGTGAACACAAGAAGCCGAAAAGAAAGAAAAAGGAGCTCTCGGGGAAGCGAATCGCCAGCTTCTCGGAGCTGCATGTCGGCGATTATGTGATCCACGAGAATCACGGGCTCGGCATTTACAGAGGAATCGAGAAGGTCGAGGTCGAGGGGGTTCTTAAGGATTACATTAAAATAGAATATAAGGGAAGCAATCTCTTTATTCTGGCGACTCAGCTGGATCGTCTGCAGAAATACGGCGGAGCAGACGGCGCGAAACCGAAGCTGAATAAGCTCGGCGGTCAGGAATGGGAGAAGACCCGGGCGAAGGTCAAAAAGTCAGTCAGAGGAATTGCCCGGGAGCTGGTACAGCTCTATGCCGCCCGTCAGAATAAGGATGGATATGAATGCGGTCCCGACACGGAATGGCAGAAGGAGTTCGAGGAGCTCTTTCCATATGAAGAGACAGAGGATCAGCTTCAGGCGATCGAGGACACGAAGCGGGATATGGAGAGCCGGAAGATCATGGACCGCCTTGTGTGCGGGGATGTGGGCTTCGGTAAAACCGAGATTGCGATCCGCGCAGCCTTCAAGGCGGTGCAGGAGAGCCGGCAGGTCGTGTATCTGGTGCCGACCACGATTCTTGCACAGCAGCACTACAATACCTTTGTGCAGCGCATGAAAGATTTTCCGGTGAGAGTCGATATGATGTCGCGCTTCAGAACCGCCGCCGAGCAGGCGAAGACGATCAAGGGATTGAAGAACGGACAGGTGGATATCGTGATCGGGACGCATCGTCTGCTCTCAAAGGATATCAGCTTTAAGAATCTGGGCCTGCTGATCATAGATGAGGAACAGCGCTTCGGCGTTGCGGCCAAGGAGAAGATCAAGGAGCTGAAAAATGAAGTCGATGTGCTGACTCTTACGGCAACGCCGATTCCGCGTACCCTGCATATGAGTCTCATCGGCATCCGTGATCTGTCCATTCTTCAGGAGGCGCCTCAGGAACGCGTTCCGATCCAGACCTATGTCATGGAGTTCAATCCGGAAATTGTCCGGGAGGCTGTGACCCGCGAGCTCGCCAGAGGCGGTCAGGTTTATTATGTTTATAACCGCGTAAAAGATATAGCGGATATGACCAGACGTATTCAGGACATGGTGCCGGAGGCGGTTGTCGCTTTTGCGGACGGTCAGATGAAGGAGCACGAGCTTGAGCGCATCATGGTGGGCTTCGTGAACGGAGAGATCGATGTTCTTGTGACCACAACGATCATAGAGACCGGGCTGGATATTGCAAATGTAAACACGATGATCATCCATGATGCGGATAAGATGGGGCTCTCCCAGCTCTACCAGCTCAGGGGCAGAGTGGGAAGATCCAACCGTACAGCTTATGCCTTCCTCATGTATAGAAAGGACAAGATGCTGAAGGAGGTTGCGGAAAAACGGCTCTCTGCGATCCGGGAATTCACGGAGCTGGGCAGCGGTGTGAAAATCGCCATGCGGGATCTGGAAATACGCGGTGCGGGAAATCTTCTGGGAGCGGAACAGCATGGTCATATGGAAACCGTCGGATATGATCTTTACTGCAAGATGCTCTCTGAGGCTGTAAAAGAAGAGAAGGGAGAGACAGTTTCCGAGGACTTTGAGACCGTGGTGGATCTTCCTCTGGACGCATATATCCCGGACCGGTATATTCCGAATGAATTTCAGAAACTTGATTTCTACAAGCGGATCGCCGCTATTGAGAGTGATGAAGATTATGAGGATCTGACCGATGAGATGATGGACCGCTTCGGAGAACTCCCGGGCGTAGTGCAGAATCTGCTTCTCGTTGCAAACCTGAAAGCATGGGCACATCAGGCCTCGCTTACGGAAATAAAAGAAGTGCACGGACTGAATAAGGAGGTGCGTCTCAGGGTGCATCCTCACCCGAACTTTGACGTGGCGGGAGTTCCGCAGATACTGGCGGCACACAGGGGAGAATTTACGATACATCCGTATGGGCAGGAAACCTGGTTCCAGTATCACGGTCCCATGGATATCGGGACGATGGTACCGCGTCTTCGCACCTTTGCAAAGGAACTTGCGGGGCTTTCGGAATTGTCCTATAATGTGTAAATGTTGGGCACAGCCCGATCTTAAAAAAGATGTTGTGAATTTTATTCGGAAAATTATTCGGAGAAGATCAAAAATGAGCCGATTCGGCATCGTTTAGGAGGGATCATTATTATGAACAGTAAGCTGAAACGAGTACTTGCGGTTGCACTTGCAGGCAGTCTTGCCGGTGCTTCTCTTGCAGGCTGCGGAAGTAAGGGAGCGCCTCAGATCGACGGCACAAAAACAGTGCTGACCGTTAACGGCGAGGAGATCTCGCTCGGACTTTTAAGCTTTTACGCCAGATATCAGCAGGCAGAGGGCGTTCAGATGGCAACCTACTACGGTCTGTCTACCGGAGCGGCAATCTATGACAATCTGCATGAAGAATCCACTTCCAGCGGAACGGTAGAGGTTACACTCGGGGAGAGCACCAAGGCAGATACTCTTGAGAATGTAGAGCGCATGGTCCTTCTGCGTCAGCATGCGGAAGAATACGGTGTCTCTCTTTCCGATGAGACGCAGCAGGCAATTGATGAAGCTGCACAGTCCTACATTGACAGCAACGATGAAGCGGCTCTTGCTCTGGTAGGTGCCGATAAGGATGATGTTGCGGAGCTGATGGCTCTGCAGCAGATCCGCAACGATATGCTGGCTCCGCTTGCTGAGGAGATCAATCAGGAGGTCTCTGACGAAGAAGCGCAGCAGACCTCAGTGTCCTATGCCTATGTACAGGCTTCCTCCTTCATGAATACATCGGAGGATACTCAGGAATCGGGTGCGGAATCCGCTGAGGCGGTCGATGAGGAAGAGGCAAATCAGCTTGCAGAGGCAAAGGCGCAGGAGGTACTGGATGCCCTTCTTGCCGAAGAGGATCCCTCCACAGCCGATCTGACAGCGGTTGCGCAGTCGATCGACGAGGGAATGAGCAGCTTTACCGGTCAGTTCGCTGCCAATGATCTCACGGATACATATCTGGATTCCTCGATCGTAGAGGCTGTTCAGGGCATGGAAGACGGAACAGTTGTGCAGACCGTAGTGGAAAATTCCGAGGGCGGAACTTACTACATTGTTCGTCTTGACAAGAATTTTGATGAAGACCTGACCGCAACGGAAAAGGAAAATATCATCACACAGAGAAAGACGGATAATCTGGAGGCGCATATCGAGGAATGGAGAGAGGCGTCCGAGATCACTGTAGATGAGGAAGTCTGGGCTACGCTGGTAATTTCCGGTGCCTATGCTGTCACCTTCAAAACGGCTGTACAGTCTGAAAGCTCCGTGGATGCGGCAGCTGCGGAATCGATTGCCGAGGCGGTTATTGCAGAAGGAACTGCAGCTGCATCCGGGGAATCGGAGGCGGAGAGTGCGGCAGAGAGCGCAGAATCTTCGGAAAGTGCAGCCGGATCTTCAGAGAGCGCCGCAGAATCGAAAGAGTAACGGATTTGAATACCGAACAACAGCAGGGGGATCGTCATTTTGATGACGATCCCCTTTTTGTGTGCATCTTCTGCTCAATGATAAGGAAAACTCTGTATCGGCATCACATGATTGTGAAAATTGTGAAGGATTACGAGTTGCTTTATTGACAGAATCTCTGTAATATATAGATAAGTATACCATGCTATAAGTGAATATGGCAAAATTGCACAAAACAAATGGGGAATCAGGAGGAATGTACATGCCGGCAAACAGGCTTGCAGAGAATTTTACGGATAGATATGGCGGCAGTACGGAGACGGTCAGAACCTTTTTCGCACCGGCGCGTCTGATTTTAATCGGAGAGTATACGGATTTTAACGGGGGACATGTATATCCCTGTGCGGCATCGATCGGAATCTACGGTGCTGTGAGACCGAGAACAGACAGAGAGCTTCACTTTGCATCGGCAAAGAACTTCCCGGGGGAAGGGGCTGTTATTCCATTGGATAAGGTGGAGCCTCATAAAGAATGGCTGGGGGTAAACTCAGTCCTGAGCGTATTTGATGCGTTTCTGAAGCTGGGATATGAGCTGCCCTTTGGTCTTGATCTGTATTTTGATGTGGATATGCCGATCGGTGCGGGAATGGGATCTGCAGCTGCAATTCAGGGTATAACAGCGCTCATGATCGATCAGATCTATGGGCTGGGAATAGAGGACCGGATGGAGCTGGCAAAGATCTGCATGCGTGCGACAAATGATTTTATGGGAGTAAAGGTCGGGATCCTGGACAGCTTCGTTGAATTTATGGCAAAGAAGGACTTCGCTGTTTACCTGAATGCGGAAAATATGTCCTGTCGGTATGTGCCCCTGCAGTTCCGGGGAAAGAAGATCGTGATCACGGACTCACTGAAGCGAAGAGATATCGCGGATACGCCCTATAACGACCGCGTTGCCGAATGTGCGCAGGCGCTTAAGAAATTCCAGAGCGTTATGCATCTGAACGCACTGTGCGATCTGAGTTCGGACACCTTTGAGCAGTGGAAGGATGTTCTGATGGATGACGTGCTCGTAAAGAGGGTACGCCATGTTGTATATGAGAACAAGCGTGTCGTGCGTGCGTTTTCGGCCTTCCGCGTCAAAAAAGAGGATGTATTCGGCAAGATGATGAATGAATCACATGTCTCCCTGCGGGATGATTTTGAGGTGTCATGCAAAGAGCTTGATTTCCTGGCCGGGGAGGCGTGGAAAAAGCCCTATGTGACAGGCAGCCGCATGATGGGAGCCGGATTCGGCGGATGCACGATCAGCATTGTCGATGAGGATGCGGTAGATACCTTCAGGAAGGAGATAGGGGATGCCTTCGAGAAGGAGTTCGGATACAGACCGGAATACTATGTTACGGATTCCGGTGACGGGGTAAAGGAAATTACATCAATTGAATAAGGAGGTTGCATCATGATCTATGACACGCTGATTATCGGAGCGGGACCTGCGGGACTTTCGGCATCGATATATGCTGCCCGTGCCGGTCTTCAGGCACTTACGATCGAAAAGAACTTTGTGAGCGGCGGACACGTGATAGACACCTATCAGGTAGAATCTTATCCGGGTCTGCCCGGGATAAGCGGCATGGATCTGGCAATGGAGATGCAGGCGCATGCCGAGAGGGTCGGCGCACAGACGGTTCGCGAGGAAGTAACGGGTTATGATCTGACAGGATCTGTAAAAAAGATCACAACAACGGGCGGCGTTTATGAGTCGAGATCCGTGATCCTGGCCATGGGCGCACAGAGGAAAAAGCTGGGTGTTCCGGGGGAGGACAGGATGCTCGGTCACGGAGTCTCCTACAGTGCGACCTGCGACGGCGCCTTTTATCGCGGAAGCAGTGTGGCGGTGATCGGAAGCGGAGATTCCGCTGCTGCCGATGCCCTGTATCTTGCAAGGGGCAGTAAGAAGGTCTATCTCGCTTACAAGAGGGGCGCTATGCATGCGGCACAGAGTCTGCAGGATGCGCTGAAAAAGTTTGATAATGTGGAACAGATACCGGATGTGCTTGTGGAAGAGATCATGGGAGAAAACCACACCGGTGCGGTGAGGCTGATTCCCGTAAAGGGAAGCGGAAAGGCCAGAACGATCCATGTTGACGGTGTATTCATTGCAATCGGTATCTCTCCCGAAACGGAACAGCTGCCGGCGCAGCTTGAACGTGACAGAAGGGGATATCTGTGTGCCGGAGAAGACGGCACCACCTCTGTTCCGGGGGTGTTCGCGATCGGTGATATCCGGACAAAAGCGCTGAGACAGATCCTGACATCCTGCGCAGACGGGGCAAATGTAGTCAATTCCGTCCGGAATTATCTTTTGATGCAGGCATAAGCCGGCTGTTATTTCAAAAAAACGATAAGCTGTTTATTCAAAAAGTACGATCCCTTGCGGCTCTTTTGGGCTCAAGGGATCGTTTTTTCTTTCCGTACACACAGACTTGCCACAATTTTATCCACATTCCATGCACGTGAGGATAACTGAAAAATCCATCATATAGCAGGCAAAACGTGAGTTATGCACGGAGTTATCCACATTGTCCACGAAAAAAAGCACAACCTGCCGTGATCCCGCACCACTTGTTTTCATATCATGAAACTGATAAAATAACTCAATCCCGCATGCCGCCCGTGAAAAAGATTTCAAAAGTGCGGCGTGACCGGAGACGAACAAAAAAGGCGAGAGCAGGGTGTTCTTCTGAAGAGATCGACAGAAGGCGCCGGTAGGAGAGGATATGAGACTTCGAAATATTCCGGAAGCGAAGACGGTCGTAGCGAACAGCCGCTTTGTGGTACAGGAACCTGAGAGCAGGAAGGGCAGCTGGAAGACCGATGGAAGAGAACTGATGATCGAAATCGGAATGGGAAAAGGAAAATTTATCATTGAACAGGCGCAGCAGCATCCCGAGACGGACTTTCTCGGCATAGAGAGATATGAAAGTGTGCTGTTTCGTGCCTGCAATCAGATGGAGGGCATTCCTGTCAGGCGTCCGGGAGAGCCTGAACAGCCGGAAGCGTTTATCGCACCTCAGAATCTGAAGTTTCTCAGTATGGACGCCAGACTCCTTCCGGACGTATTTGCGGACGGAGAAGTGGACAGAATCTTTCTGAATTTCTCCGATCCCTGGCCGAAGGCGCGCCATGCTAAGCGGCGTCTGACCTACAGGGATTTCCTGAAGCTCTATGAGCAGGTCCTTAAGATCGGCGGAATGGTGGAATTTAAGACGGATAATCGTCCGCTCTTTGATTTTTCTGTAGAGGAGTTTCGGGAGTATCCGGGATTTGAGCTTCAGAGTGTTTCCTATGATCTCCACCGCGATCCGGAACTCATGAAGGACAATATCATGACGGAGTATGAGAAGAAATTCTCCGCACTGGGCAATAAGATCTGCAGACTGACGGCTGTCAGGCTGTAAGTGAATGACGTGGAAAGAGAATCAGCCCGGAAATCCGGCAGGAGGTGCAAAGTCCTGCCGGATACATTGGCTGGTCAACGGCTGAGAGCGGGTGTTTGAAAATAAAAACATCATTCATGAAAAAAAACAGTTGCATTTTTCTTCTCATAAAGCTATACTACTACTTGCGTTGATCAATCAGTCATCGCAAACGAAAAAATATGCGTCTCTAGCTCAGTTGGCAGAGCACCTGACTCTTAATCAGGGTGTCCAGGGTTCGAACCCCTGGAGACGCATCATTATTTTAAGCGTCTCTAGCTCAG
>JAUNAN010000051.1:0-1809 GCA_030527595.1 Lachnospiraceae bacterium
GTTCACCGGTTCGTCCTCCCAGAGGCAGGAGATCAGCGCCCCCTGGCTTGCAAATGCGCCGCGGTAATTGACCAGAACCGCCAGCAGCTCCTTCGCCTTCTCCGAGCGGAAATGAACAGCTTTGCCATCCACGCTTACGCTGAAGTATCCGAAGGTACGGATCTCTACCTTTGCGCGATCCTCCTGCTCTTCCGTCATCTCTCCCGTGACATCCTGATAATAAGATGCAAGCGTAATGCTTCCATCCTCGCTGCGTCCGAGCAGGAACAGATGATACTCAACCCAGATCATGCCCTCTTTGCCGTGCATTCTGCCGCGTCCCGTGCCGGTCGCCGCACCGTTCTGCATAGCCTCCAGTGCACTCTCCAGCTCGGGAACATCCTCATTGAACATCAGCGGGAAGACCTGATTATCAGAGAGCTCCGCATACTCGGACTCGTCAAATCCAAACATCTGCGTAAAGTAACCATTGACGTATTCCGCCTTCAGCTGCCCTCCCTGATAGCGATAGACGCAGAGGCCGAAGGGCATGTTATGCATCAGCTGATTCAGTCTGGATTCTATCTGTGACGCTCCGATCGTCAGATCATTCATAAAGGGAGCCATCTCCTGAACCATGGCATAGATATTCAGCTTTCCGTCATCACTGCGCACCGACTGCGCGATATCCATGACCGGAATCTCTCTTCCATCCTTCGCTTTCAGACGGTAAGTGGAATGCGTGGTATACGGATATTGCATCATACGAATGGTCGTCTGTTCAAACTGCTTCCTGTCCTCCGGAACGATCAGCTCGGTAAAGACACCGTGCATATCATCCAGTATTTCCTTACTGGTATATCCTGTGAGCTGACACAGACTGTCACTGACATAGTCAACCTGCGTGGAGCTTGACACGCCTGAGAGCCAGAAACCTCCGGGCAGATTTTCCAATACCTTTCGGTAATCTCTCTCTCTGGCAGAAGCATCCTTTGTTTTTTGGGAAAGCTCCGCATTGTGATCATGCTGCCGCGAATAGTCCATGCAGAGAAGCACAAGCATATCGCTGCGGAACATGCTTCCGGTCATCTGAATCCAGGCATAGGAGAAGTCTCTCTTTCTGACACGGATAGTCAGGATCTCCCGGCTCCCGTCACTGCGAATGAGCTGAGTGAAATCGCGTATTTTCTGCAGATCATCCGGATGCACCAAGGCAAACAGAGAAGCTCCCATGTTTTCCTTTAATTCATCCAGATCTTCATAGCCCAGCAGTGAAAGAATGATAGGATTCATCATTCGCACGGACAGAGTCGGATTATTCTCACAGCCGACAATTCCCGCCGGCATGCGGTCATAAAGAAGCCCAAGGTCGAAATCGCTCTCTGTGTTTGCGCTTTCCCCGCGGAAAATTCGCTTTTCACTGGAGGTCGCAATATGCTTGACCTTCCAATCCTCATGATCACGGATCCAGCTGGCATGGAAACAGACGTCCATTTCCTCAAAGGTATGATGGTGCTTACCGAAGGAAACTCGCCCTGTTACAGAAAGGCAGTCCGGACTCAGCTCCTTGATAAAGGAGACGTCCAGATCGTAGGTCGTACCCAGACGTTTCTTTGCGTCACTAAGGTAGACATTTACATTGCTCTTGTCGATGTAGACCGCACCGTTCTGTGCGATCCAGATTACATTTTCATCCAGATACGGCTCACTTAAAACATCCCCATTCATTGTTGCCTCTATCAATTCAGAGGTCCGCTCAACAAATGGCATAAATTCCTGTTTAAATCGATCCATTGTAGTCCCCGCTATTTGTTGAATACCGAATCTGCA
>JAUNAN010000051.1:1909-14406 GCA_030527595.1 Lachnospiraceae bacterium
CCTGTTTAAATCGATCCATTGTAGTCCCCGCTATTTGTTGAATACCGAATCTGCATACAGCTGCTCACAGCTAATTACGATATTCTGTCCGAGTCCGTTCCTTCTGCCGTTCCCGGTTTGAAGGCACGTTCCGGCTTCACCACCCATATACTGAGTTAATTATACACAGCTAATCAAACGTTTTCAATTTTTTTCGCGAAATCTGAATAAAAACATCCACTTTCAGGTAACGCATGACCTGATATCCGCTTTTTGACGGCACGCAAGCCGGGAAGCGTGAATCACGGAGCGCAAATCTGACTGAAATGTGAGTCAGGAGGCATGCAAACATGCCGGCGCACGACTCGTTGCCAGCATAAAGAAATCAGCCGTGCAATGCACGACTGATTCATTTTTCTCTTCTATATTACAGCATCTTAGCGGCCCCGCTGCTTTTTCGAAAGAAGGAGACCGGCACAGCCTGCTGCACCGACTGCAAGTGCGCCCCACAGGATCACATTTGCTTCATCTCCTGTCCTGACTGCAGAATATGTGCGCTCTTCCGCTTTTTCGGGAGGATCGAATTCATTTGTATATACGATCGAATCTTTTCCCCATTTTTCATCCGGATCATGAAGACTTCCGTCCTCGTTCTTCTGTGCCCAAACTACGACCTGATTTCCGTTCTCACCGTTCAGGACTCTGATCGTAATGTAGTAAACGGAATTGTCGAGCGTTTTTACTCCTTCCGAACTCTGCGTGATCTGTGTGATCCTGTAGTTGTAATCGTCGGGAACAGAAAAAGCATCCTCGGCAAAAATGAATTCGCCGTCCGCCGTCATGATCTCATCTTTCTTCGTCAAATCTGTGATCGTCAGAGTGGTATTTGACGGCATTGGCGCTCCTGCTGTCATGCTTTCGATCTGAAATTCATACTGAAACTCCGCAGGAGCTTCGCCTGTCGCATTTACCGTCACGGGAATTCTGATCGAAGCTTCCCCTGCTGCTTCATCGGCATACACGACTGCAGGCATCAGCATGAAAGACAGCATCAATGCTATGATCAAAGCGCTTGCGCTTTTCTTTATTTTATTATTCATGCTCGTCTGAGACCTCTCTATTGTCTGTTGTTACTTCATTTACCAGTTTTCCGTATACGATGACGCGTCCGTTGGTCACCGCTTCCGAACAAGTGGATAACCCTACCACCCGGTCTTCCTGCGAAACTCCGATATCACGGTACTGTGCAGAATTTTCTTCCAGATAGGACAGAAGCTCTGCAATATTCCCGGACTGCTGCTGCGGGTCATAAACAACTGCATCGGATGCATCTGTTTTCACGCAGGCGAACAGCTGCACATCAATTGTTCGGTCGGGAAGGTAAATCGTTCCCGTGCGATGGGAATTGAAGTAACTCTCTTCTGTAAATTCCGTGATATCTCCGAACATCGCCCCATTCGACATATGGTGTCCGTAAATGAGGGAATATGGATCTGATAAATCTCTGCTGTTAATACACGACAGGAAAATGGAGCCTGACAGCGCAAAGTCTCCGTGAACATCTTTATTCACATATTCCATGTCGTCTTTGCCCTGTACAAGCGGATAATCGATATGCGTATCATCTATGGTGATCCATCCGATCACATCGGGATTGATCGCCATAAGCTCCGCAAGAGATTCCGTATCTCCCGGTGTCGGCTTGTATTGCAGAAGCTCATCTGAGGAGAGTGCGGCGTGATTGATCCTCCAGTTGTCCCAGAGCGAATACCCGCCGTACAGCAGCATGAGGACGACGAGAACAGCCGCAAATATATCGATGATATTATTTCCGATCCGAGCTGCTCTTGCCGCAATTCTCAATGGACTTTCCTCTCTGCAATACGTCACTCTTTCGAGCGGTTCTCATTTATCGGTTCTATGCTTTCTATCTGATATCCGACGATCAGATTTCCTCACGGTTTCTTCTGCGAAGGAATACTGCAGCAAATGCACATGCCAGTGCTGCAATCAGGATGTACGGAGCATATGTCATTACGATACCTGTAGGTGTTGATGTGTTTTTGTTGTTATCAACGGTCGCTTTTGCTCCGTCTTTTGTAACTTCTCCGGAAACACCTGTGCCCTTGTCGTTTGCGGTCACGCCGTCTGCGTCCTTTACAGTTGTTGTGTAACCGTCCTGGTTTGCGTCCTTATCTACCTCGTAGATCTCAACTGTATCATTTTCTGTCAGACCGTAGATCTTGATCGTTCCGTTGTTTGTAAGTGTTGCTGTGTATGTCTGACCCTTAACAATACCGCCTTCGACTTTCTTTCCGTTCACTTCTGCCGTATATGTCAGCTCGTTATCAGAAGTAGAAGTCACCTTGTATTCGAAATTATATGTGTTTGTCGGAACGCTCTGGTTACCAGTGATCGTCTTAGTTACGGTAACATCGTGTGTTCTGTCGGTTTCCTTATCATAATCATTTGAGAAGTCTAGAGAACCTACCTTATTGTCAGCATTTTCTGCACCCTTTTCTACGGCAACAACTTCCGGAGCTGTTCCATCAGCATAAACGTAAACATAGATGTCATACTGCTTCTCATCGTATGTCATCATGTTGTTGGATCCTTTATTTTCAGAAAGAACGTAGTGATAAACGCCGGGCTTTGTAAATTTACTGCTGTCCACAGTAAGTGTTGATTCTCCTGTTGCCTCTGTTTTTGTTCCGTCAAAGGCAATATCTCCCGCTGTCAGTCCGTTTTCAACGCCTGCATATACGGTCTCTCCGTTGAAATTGTTGTTTGCCGCACCGCTTTCAACCTTGAATGTGAATGTCTCTACAGGTGCGTAGGTCGTATCCTCTTTTGTGATTGTCTTAGTGATTTTAAGCTCTTTTGCCGGAACTTTATCCTCTGCCATTGCAGTCACGCCCATGGAAGAAACAGCCATGGCTCCTGCCAAAATTGCTGCTGCTAATTTTGCTCTCATGTTTTTCATAATCAGGTCTCCTTTTTATTTTTTGATTTGCTGAATATACACACTGTTATCTAATGAGCCCGTTTGAATAAATCGGCTCCTCTATATCGTATGGTCTTGTATCCGGAAAGGATCACCTCTCCCCCTACAATCCATTAGATATACTGAAATTATTTTGTGAGTATCAGAGTCCGGATCTGCGAAGGACTGCCAGGACCTTTCCCTTGATCTCACTCATTCGCACCGCTCCGAAGTATCGGCTGTCCTTTCCTCCGTCGCGATAATCGCACAGAACGAACACCTCCTCGTCGGCCAAAGCGATCGGATAACTCACATCATTGTCATAGGGCCTCGTTTCATAGTAAATATCATTCTCTATTACGATACTTCCATTGATCCGCAGGCCGCCTTCCGGTGGAATTTCGACACTGTCTCCCGGTTTTGCAATTACCCGCCCGACATATTCGACGCCGTCTTTTTCAAAAACGATGATATCACTGCTGCCGGGATTCTTATCAAGTCGGTAGAATAACATGACATCTCCGGCGCTGAATCTCGGTTTCATCGACTCATCCGGCATAATCGCAATTCCGAACAGTATTCCGAACAAAAGATATAAGAAAGCGATGAACACAGCGAGTCTTACAAAAAATGAAATAATTTCCTTTTTATCCAGGATCTTTCTGCGCTGTTTTCGTATTTCCTCCGCAGTACTTTGCTCATCCGTCTGCGCTTTCTTTCCTGCTGTCAGCAGCTGTTCCTTCTGCCGGTACGCCTCCTCATACTGCTCGTTCAGTCCGTTGATCTTTCTCCAGACATCCGCCTCGTCAAGTCCGCCGATGGTTTTCTTTCTAAAGCGAAGATTCTTAATATATCCGGAGGGATCACCCTTAAATTCTTTTTTCTCCCTGCTGTTCTTACTCATTCCGGCCATCCCTTATCTGCTTTTTTATCATTTCGATCGAAAGCATGCCCATCATGAGTATCTTCTTCTGCGAAGAAGGACAAACATTACTACGGCAAACAGTGCCGCAAATGCAATCACAGCAAGATGAAGAATAGGATTGCCCGTGTGAATACCGGTGGGAGGATTCGTCTGCCTCTCGTTTGTAACTACAATATCTTTCTTATCGGCACTCAGGGTAATTTGATAAGTTTTTCCCCCTTGTTCAGTCGGAGTAACCGACGCGCCTCCGTACGTGAGAGATGTGTCGAATTCCTCCGCTCCGCTCTCCGTAATCGTAATCACGGATCCGACCGGCAGGTTCTGAACGGTTTGGCTCTTCCCGTCCTGCAGCCCGAACGTTGTTTTATTTCCGTCTGCATCTGTGAGTGTAAATGAGAAGTCTCTCGAAGTATCTCCCATGTTACCCGTGACACTTTTTGTGACGGTTACATCCATAGTTTTCCGAACGAACTTCGCGTAATAAGTGTATTCCTTTCCCTCGGGCCATCCGCCGCCCGGCGTTTCAGGAACATATTTCTTATCACCGCTGACCTTTTGAGTCAACTCAGGATCTGAATACCAGCCCTCGAATTCCCAGTTGTCTGCGGGAGCTGCTGTGGATCCGATCACCGTTCCGGTTGAGGGATTAAAATATTCATAGCCTCTATGTACCGGATTGTCATTGTGTGACGGATTGGTAACCGTTCCCTCTCCCTCCTGTACAACGTAGTTGATAACAACGTCTTCCTTCGGGACAATTTTGATATAGACATTTGTATCTTCATTGATCGGCTGATTTACGGCATCCCATTCATTACCGTCCGAGCAGTCCGGGTCGCTGTAGTAGCCGATGATCTTATACCCCTTCGGTGCCGTAACCGTAGGCGTATAGTCCATTGTTGCCCCCGTAATGAAGACCTTTGTTCCGGCAGTCGTGCCGTCTCTGGCAATATTTCCGGTGGTGATTCCGTTGTTTCCGTAAATATAGTTAATTCTTACTGTCTGGAAACGAATGTCGAGATGCCAGGTACTGCCCCCGCTTCTGGACTGAACTCCGTTTCCATCCACTCTGGTTGCGTTATCGATACCGTTACCCGCAACCCACATTCCGGAGAACATCTGGTTCTGCGTTTTACCGTAATCCCTGAGCACCTGCTCCGCATACTGTGCAATCAGATTATCAGGATTGGATGAGGCTTTAACCAGGTTATTTTTCAGCTCGCTAAGAATATAATCCCAATCGGCATCTGTAGCGACCATTTTTGTCTTATCATTGGAGCTCAGCCTGCTCAGATCCAATCGCAGCGTTCCTGCATCAAAGTATCCATACGCATTGATACCGTTTACATTTAGCAGATCGAGCATTTCCTGCGAGAAATTCGTCCTTTTATCCAAATGTCTGCCGGCAATATATACACTGACATCTACTCCCTTTTCATATAGGAAATAAATCGTTCTGTTTCCGACATCCCTCCAGGTCCCCCCGCTTGAGGAAGTGTTGTACTGCCAGCCGCTGTTACTTCTTCTGATCCGGGCAATTTCCGTTCCGCCGTTTGCAGCTTCCGATGCACTACCGGCAATTACAGCCTTTGAATATGTATAGTTATAAATACCGGGATAAACGGCACTCGCCGCTCCCTCTCTGCTGATGTTATCCTGTCTATCTGATCCGATCCCATTGCCATTCATATCTATGCACTGGATATAAATAGGATTTGCACGCAGCCAGGTCAAAGTATACGTTGAAAACGATCCAACCGTAAATTCCGCAGATACTTCCGTATCCGCAACGCTCAGCGTTCCCTCTTCCTCCGAGGCAACTACCTGTGCAGAGGCGTTTCCGCTCTCCTCTTCGATATGCGTGATCTGAAGACTTCCCTCGGTGATCTCTTCTTCTCCGGAGATGCTTGCATTCAGGGAAACGGTCACGGCTTCTGCCGGTTCGATCTCCTGTCCGTCTGTGTTCATAAAGTAGATGTCAAAGGCGAGCATCGCATCATACTCCGATTCCCGGGAGAGCGCTTCCTCTGCCTGCTGATAAGCAGGTGTTCCGTTTTCTACTGTATCCATATGCAGCGTTACAGGTTCGAAGAATGCTCCTTCCGGAACATCGACCGATACTTCCGCTCCGGCACATTCGGCGCTGTACACCATTGCCGGCTGCGGCACATCGGCTGCTTCCGACTGCATTTTCTCTGCGGAGTCATTCGCTGCTTCCGTCTCCGGAGTTTCATTTTCAATTTCCGGATCAGTCGATGAGGCTTCTGTCTCACCTGAACTTTCCCGTTCCGATGTATACGTCCCGCCTTGTTCTTCAGCTGGTTGATTATCCTCCTGCCGCACATCCGATATGCCGGAATCTGCCGAATAATCAGATTCTTCCTGAGCGGCGCTGACATCCGCCTCCGTTCCCGTTTCCGAAGCAGATGCATATGTCGGCAGTACGAGGTTGCATAACATAGCGCAGACGATCAATAAACTCAGCGTTCTCTTTCTATGATGTTTAGCCTGCTTTTTTCTATTTCTGTCACCCACTTATCTTCATCCTCCGTCCGAAGCATCTTAGATATTCATATGATGTTTTATGAATACGACGTCATGAAAACAGCTTACAAAACAAAACTTCCCCCTGGTTTTAGGGGAAGTTTAAAATATTGCATCTTAAATTAATATACTATACTCGTTATTCCCAAATCATACGTCTATGCAGGGAATTCCTACTCAACCTCTATGAAACCTCGATTAATAATTTTATAACATTTCGTTCATATCTTCAACATTTTTTGCATTTCAATCCGAGCTTCTTACATCTCGTTATTACCGGGCGTGCTCTGTTTATAAAGAGATCTTCTTCTCAAGGATCTTCACGGTACCAAAGTAGCAGCCAACCGCCAGCAGAGCAGTCATCACGCCTGTCGCAAAGGTTGCAAATCCCGGGGCACCGATTCTCACAAAATGAAGAACCAGATTTTCCACCCAGCCGTATGCCGTCATAAGAATCAGATAGAGTACCAGTGAGACGATACCTCTGCCCTTCTTATTTACAAAGTAGACTCTGTTCAGCGTCATGACAAAGAAGATCGGTGTAAAGAAGCTGACCCAGCCGAAAAATCCTGTCAGAAGCGTGCCGACTGCACGGAAACCGCTTTCAACCGTGATATGAATATTGAGTTCTCTCAGGATGCCGATCAGGTCGAATTCGATCGGATCGCCGAAACGAAGCGCCGCAATCACGCCGTCCAGCGATGCGCCGAGACTCACCAGCACGCCGAGTCCCAGGATCAGGAGCATGCTTGTCAGCAGCTTGCTTCCGACGATTTTATAATAGGAGTTCGGGGTCATAAAAAGCATATAGCCGGACTTGGTATTGAGATCCTGCGAGTACTGGCTCAGGATCTTCACCGCAATGCCGATCACCAGAAAGATCACTGCCATTCCCAAAAATACAACAGAAAATGCCGTCACCCTGAGATCCATAAACAGCATGCTGAACAGATAGACGATCTCCAAAACAGCCAGCGCTGCCAGACTGATCAGGATTCCGTATTTCATTCTGATCATTTCATATTTCATTAAGTTCTTCATCTAAAGTTTCTCCATTTCCCCGCCTCTTTTGTCAGCGGAACAAATAAAGCCACAGCTCGTTATCCCCGTATTCATTCGTGCTGATACTCTGATCAGCGGTACGAACTATGTTCTATCATGTTTCCCTATGTGTACCTTATCGATATATCTCCTTGTAGATATCGACAATGGACTTCTGTCTCTCTGCACGAAGATCCTCCACATCTCCGGTCAGAACAATCTTTCCTTCTCTTAAAAAAACAACACGGTCAATGGTCTTCTCCAGTTCCTCAACAAGATGACTGGAAATCATCACAGAGGAATCTTCGCTCATGCATTCAATAACGGAGGTAATGATACTCTCTCTTGCAAGAAGATCGATTCCGTTCAGCGGCTCGTCCAGCAGATACAGCTTTGCTTTCCGTGAAAGTGCGGCTGCCACCTTAAGCTTTGCCATCATACCGGAGGAAAGCTGACTGACTTTTCTCTCCGGTGTCAGTTCCATCTTCGCGAGCAGATATTTCCAGAGCTCCTCATCAAAATTTTCGAAGAAATCTTTGTTATAATTTCCCACATTGCTGATCTTCATATAAGAATAGAAGTAAGGCTCCGTCGGCATATAGACGATATCACGCTTTGCAGGGATATTCAGCGGACTGCCCTCGAAGGTGATCTCACCCTCTTCACAGGTCACAAGGCCTGCCATCATCTTCATCCAGGTTGACTTTCCGCTTCCGTTCGGACCGAGCAGTCCGTAGATGTGTCCCGGCTCCAGCTTTGCGCTCAGACTGTCCACGGCCGGCTTTCCTCTGTATGTCTTAGTGATACTTGTACATGTAAGCATTTACTGTTCCTCCTTATATGTCTCAATCAGGGCAATAATCTCCTCAAACGTGAATCCCATATCTGTCATTCCCTTCAGAAAATCCTTTAAGCAGCCGCCTGCCATCTCCTGTCTGATCTCCATGATTTTTTCCTTTTCTTCTGTAATAAATGTTCCGAGTCCCCGCTTCGTGAAACAGATTCCCTCTATTTCCATCTCCTTGTAGACCCGGGATGCCGTGTTCGGATTAATTTGATATGCCAGAGCCAGATCCCTCACTGATGAAAGCTTCTCACCCGGCTGAAGCTCTCCTCGTATGATCCTGCGCTTGATGTCATGAATGACCTGCAGGTAGATTGGCTGATTATTTTGAAATTCCAACTTGATTCTCCCTTCTTTCGCATCCTTGGGTTGATTTCTATTTCGTCATGAATTTTTGCTTACTTGGCTTACTTACTTGTAATGCTTATAGATTTTGATTTTTACATCTATGCATCTTTCCTTTGTATCCTTTTATCTCTGTACTAGTTGTATAGTACACTAGTTTTGCAACTCAGTCAATAGTTTCTCAAAAGATTTGGAAAATCGGCGTGCGACATCGGGATCCCTTTGCAGGACCTTCCTCGATGCATGCGTCTTTTTCTGCCACAGGAATTTCGCCGCAGGGACTGCCAATTTCTATTGCACTTCCTGCACGAATTCGATATGATTCACCTATAATCCCTACAAAAGTAAAGGGAAATAAAAAATCGGAGGTAACAGGATGCAGGATCGCAGAATGGGAACGAAAGCAGTTCAGGGAGGCTACACACCGGGCAACGGTGAGCCCAGACAGATACCGATTATTCAGTCCACCACTTTTAAGTATGACACCAGTGAGGACATGGGCAGGCTCTTTGATCTTGAGGCTTCCGGATATTTCTATACTAGACTTCAGAATCCTACGAACGACTATGTGGCAGCAAAGATTGCTGAAATGGAAGGCGGCGCAGCTGCCATGCTGACATCTTCCGGTCAGGCAGCAAATTTCATGGCGATGTTCAATATTTGTGAGGCCGGCGACCACATCGTTGCCTCCTCTTCCATCTACGGCGGAACCTTCAACCTTATCTCCGTCACATTAAAGAAAATGGGAATTGCCTCTACCTTTGTCTCACCGGATGCGACAGAGGAAGAATTAAGTGCAGCCTTCCGGCCGAATACAAAGCTTCTCTTTGGAGAAACCATCGCAAATCCGGCCTTGACTGTGCTTGATATCGAGAAATTTGCCAAGGCTGCTCACGCACACGGCGTACCGCTTATGGTAGACAATACCTTCCCCACCCCGATCAATTGCAATCCGATCAAATGGGGAGCTGATATCGTGACTCACTCTACAACAAAATATATGGACGGACACGGAGCGTGCGTCGGCGGCGCGATCGTCGATGCGGGAAATTTTGACTGGATGGCATATGCCGACAAGTTCCCGGGGCTCTGCACACCCGATGAATCCTATCACGGCATCACCTACGCCGAAAAGTTCGGTCAGCAGGGTGCTTTTATTACCAAATGCACGGCACAGCTTATGCGTGATCTTGGCTGCATTCAGGCTCCGCAGCATGCTTTTATCCTGAATCTCGGGCTTGAATCCCTCCATGTCCGCATGCCGCGTCATGTCGAAAACGGTCAGGCCGTTGCGGAGTTCCTGGCACAGCAGGAACAGGTCGCACATGTGAATTATCCCGGACTTGCAGGAGACAAGTATCATGCGCTTTCCGAAAAATATATGCCGAACGGCGGATGCGGTGTCGTATCCTTTGAGCTGAAGGGCGGCCGTGCCGCAGCCGAGCTCTTTATGAAGCACTTAAAGCTGGCTTCTATCGAGACTCATGTTGCTGATGCCCGCACCTGCTGCCTGAATCCCGCAACCTCCACTCACCGTCAGATGACAGATGAACAGCTTGCCGAGGCCGGCATTCCCGCAGGACTTGTCCGCATTTCCTGCGGACTTGAAGATAAGCAGGACTTAATTGCAGATCTTGCTCAGGCTCTAGCAGCAATTTCCAAATAATAAAAATTAAGACCTGTCTCTGGATTTTCTTCCCAGTGACAGGTCTTATTCGTTTCAATCATTCAGATACTTTTTGATAATCTCCAAAGCCTTTTCCGCCTGATCTTCTGTCGTAAAAAGATCGACTCCGTAAATCCCGAATCCCGGTGTCCCGTGTCCCGCCGCCTGTGCGCCGGAGTTCTGAGCAAATGCTTCTATCCCCTCTTCCTTGAGCAAGTCCCTGAGCATCTGCGCGGTTACGATATTTTCTGCATTATATATTCTTACGATCGCAGACTCATTCTGCCTTTTCTTTGCATCCATATATCTCCTCCTCTCAGCCTCGGCCTACATATTTGCAATCGGGAAAGCCTCGACACAGAGCCCTGTCTGTCAAAAGAATCTCAGCTCCACATCCTTCACAATGTGTTTCTCATATTCCGTTCGAATTTCCCATATCTCTTCGTCTGTCATATCCGTAACTTCCCGAGATTCAGAGACCTCCCAGCTGCCTGTCGTATTATAATAGAAAATATGCTTCTCCTCGGTGGAACTTTCGCTTAAATCCGGCTCCCAGAAGTAGCAGTCCCGATAAACCAGAGTTCCGTCGGAAGCAATCCTGAATGTTGAGAAGATGCCGTATGCGGCTCCGCCGGAGCCCTCATTAAGAAGATATCCGTCATCCAAAAGATAGTATCTGTTTCTGCTCCATCCCTCAAATAATTCGACCGGCTTCTGATCGACTGCGGTGTAGCAGTATAGAATACGGGATTCCCCGTTATCTGCTGATATGATCAGCAGCTCCTCCGTTCCGTCATCGTTCAGATCCATGAATGTATATCCCACTTGCTCGCGAGCATCCGATCCGTATGATCCGATGATCTCGGAGAGTCCGTAATCATCCGTTTTTATTCCGTTGATCACATGTTCCCCGATATCCTGCAGAATTTCCTCATATATTTTTTCTACATCGGACTCCGCAGATATGTCTCCGGCACCCTGCCCTGTCGAATCTGCCTCGGCGAGCGGACGCCCCTCCTGCCTTGCCACTCCGGAGTTGGCTGTTTTTACATTTTGATAATCCGTCATGACAAAATCCAGAGTCCCGCAATCCTCGATCGTGCTGTATCCGATGCTGTACTGAGAAAAGAAGCGCTCGTCATCCACATGATCCACAAGCTCAATGCGGCAGATCTTTCTTACATTTTCGTTCTGATCCATAGTTCCCCGACGGAGTTCCAGATTATCCGTACCGGTAAATCCCAGGGCTTTGTAATCATCGATAAACCGGGTAATGTACTCACGATCCTCCTCCATTAGGTAATCCGCCGCATCTACCTCCTCCCGGTCAAGCTGCAGGCAAAGATAATGCATATAGTCGGATCCGCCTGTCTGCAGGCCAGTTCTCTCATATCTTGTTTCCGTGCTGATCGTCTGCTCGGAAATCGTTCCGTCTTCATAGACAAATTTCCGAAGCGTATACTCCATTCCGTCAGCAAGCCGGCTCGCCTCTTCATAAGTCTCCAGAAAAATATTTCCATCCTGATCCAGGAATACATCAAACCTGAGCTCATTGGATGATCGCATCTCATCGACGAGAACGGATTCCTTTCCGCTTTGGATCCAGCCGTTTTCCTGTTCATAAATGAAAAAATTCACCGAGGCCATAGGACTCCCGTCACCGTACTCACGGTCCGACCATGTCTCGGTATATGTCACAGCCAGCAGTTCCTCTGTGCCGTCCCTGTCCAGATCGACCAGGTCGAGTCCCGTCACGGCATCCTGAAAATCCAGAGCCATGATGCGCGGATACTCATCATACAGATAAAAATAAGTAGAGTAGCTCTGTCCCCGTACATCCGTCAGTCCCATGTTCTTCAGATCAATACCCGCATCATCCGGTGTCCGTCCTTCAGACTCCAAGCGCTCCGGCTCCTTTTCGATTGACGGAACGTTCCCGGACTCCGTTTCTCCTGCCGAAATACTCCCTGCTCCCGGCACCGCTTCTCCCGCAGAAATTTTCTCTTCTGCTGCACCTATCGCCTGAAATACCCTTCCGCTACTTCCGCAGGAAGACAGAATCAGTATCATACTCAGGGACATTGCTGCTGTTTTCATTTTCATATCGTACCTCCTTCGTATAGTATCTTTTAGATACCATATTTCTATATCAATTTAATAGTTACCTTGT
>JAUNAN010000052.1:0-9955 GCA_030527595.1 Lachnospiraceae bacterium
TCCTGAACGCAGATTCTCTCCTTCTTCGGGTCAACGATGAAGATTGCATCCGGGAGCTTCTTCATATCACGAATACCGCCGAGGTTCTTCTCAAGCTTAGCATGCTCCTTCTTCAGGTTCATGACTTCCTTCTTCGGAAGTGCCTCAAACGTACCATCCTCAGCCATAGCCTCGATGTCCTTCATTCTCTTGATACGGCTCTGGATGGTCTTGAAGTTAGTCAGCATACCGCCGAGCCATCTCTCGTTGATGTAGTACATGCCGCATCTCTCAGCCTCTGTACGGATAGCATCCTGAGCCTGCTTCTTTGTGCCGACAAACAGGATCTTGCCGCCCTTAGCAACAATGTCGCCGACTGCATTGTATGCATCGTCAACCATGCCTACGGACTTCTGAAGGTCGATGATGTAGATGCCGTTTCTCTCTGTGTAGATATACGGCTTCATCTTCGGGTTCCAGCGTCTTGTCTGATGACCGAAATGTACGCCTGCCTCAAGCAGCTGTTTCATGGAAATTACGCTCATTTTTGTTTCTCCTTTTGGTTTTTTCTTCCACATGTTTCCCTCCGGCAGACCATTGTATGGCACCATGCCGGAATCCGCATATGTGATTTATCTGTCTGCGGGCATAAAAAATCCGCAGGCACAAGCAACTTTTTGAGTATACCTGATACCTGCGGTTCATGTCAATATGCTGTTATCTTATTTTGCAGCTATATCTGCTGTCTGAAAATATAAGAACCACTGTATTTAGGGCATGTCAGACATAATTGACCTTGCGGTCCTTCACATACAGCTGACGGATAGAGAATACGCCGAGAACAATGAGCACCAGAAGGAATCCGTAATAAGCCTCATTGGTCAGGCCTTCCCCGTAATTGTTCAATGTGATCGCAAATATGTTGATCGTCATGTGTCCCGCAATGCATGCCTTAAGAGATCCGAAATGCTCATAAGCAAGCGCCAGCATGATGCCGCCGAAGAAGACGATAATATCTGTCGGAAGATCCTGATGGACCAGTCCGAAAAATACCGATGCGGCAATAATTGCGGGAAGCGGTCCGAAGTAATCCCGAATTCTTCTGTAAATCAGTCCGCGGAACATCAGCTCCTCGCAGATCGGAGTCAGCACACCGATAAATACATACTGTGCAAATACACTAACCGTATAAAAGGATGCCTGAGGCTCTGCGTAATTCGGGTTCATGAGGTAGACGATCATGGAAACCACATCATTCACGGAAAGCGACACTGCTTCCGTTGCGAGAACGATCATCAAAACATGCTTCCAGGTCAGTCTGTTTCTGCGAAGAACCGCTCCCCTGTCCCTGGAATGATTCCGTTTGTTCTCATCACTCTTAAAAAGAGGAATCAGGATAATGAGGCAGAAAAAATCAATAAAGCCGCCGAAAATCGTATCATTGTCGTATATAAAATCCAACCATCCGATCGCCTCGGGTGAAGCATAAAAAACACTGTAAAGAATGACTAAGACAAAGGAAATGATGATCGCGGCTGCCTGAGAAATCAGATAAGGATAGAGGATCCTCCAGATCATCAGCGGCCACGGATCTCTCCGTAATGAAGTTCCCGCGGATTTACGTTTTCCCGAAGGCTCCGCATATCTCGCATACCTCTGCGCCTCTCCTGCCGCATAGGGGCTGCCGGATTCTTCAACCGATATTCCCTGTTCTGCCTTTCCCGCAAATACGGTTTGTCCGGAAAAATCATCCTGCGGAAAACCCGAAGCCGCGGGCTGTTCATCCAGAAGCTGTCCGATCAGCACATTCTGCAGTTCTCTGACATTATCACAGATGCAGGCCGGCCAGACTGCTTCCAGCTCCGACCTTGATCCATATCCGTATGATACAGCTAAGCAGTCAATGCCCGCTGCCCTTGCTCCCTCTACATCATAATTCCTGTCTCCGATGAGTACAGCCTCGGATCTCCTCTCTTCCATACCGAGAGAATGCAGGACCTCCGCCACAACCTCGCTCTTTTTTGTTCGTCTTCCGTCCAGCTCACTGCCGAGGATCACGGTAAAGTAAGAGTCCAGACCGAAATAGCTGAGGATCCTCTTACAGAAAACAGTCGGCTTTGACGATGAAAGAGCCAGCGTCATATGCGCCTCTTTCAGGGATCGAAGAAGCTCCGGTATTCCCGGATAAACCTCATTTTCAAAAATCCCCGTATCTTTATAACGTGATCGATAGACGGCAACCGCCTGCTCCGCCTGCTCTTCGGTACCGCCTGCAAAGGCCAGAAACTGTTCCTTAAGCGGCGGCCCCACAAAGCAGTCCAGATCATGCAGCTCCGTGATCTCCATGCCGTATACCTCTCTCAAGGCATGCTGCACGCATCTGGTAATGCCGAGACCGGAATCCGTCAATGTTCCGTCCAGATCAAATAATACTGTATTCCACATAATCACATATGCTCCGGAGAAGAAAATCCAAGGATATCAATACACTTCTCCAGGACATTTCCGGTGAGCACAAGAAGATTCAGATAAGATCTGCGCATCGCTTCATCTGCTTCCGAAAGAATCTTTGTCTCATGATAGAAGCGGTTGAATTCATTAGAAAGTTCGAAAATATAGGCACAGATCTTGTGCGGTGCCAGATCCCGATAGGCATCTTCAATGACACTGCCGAACTGTGTAAGCGAGAGCATAAGTGCTCTCTGTTCTGCTGTGTTTGTTTCCAGAAGTGCAGCTGCTTTTTCCGCTGCCTCTCTGTCCTTAGCTTCCGCTCTCTCAAGAATAGACTTGATACGAACGATCGTGTAGAGAATGTACGGTCCCGTGTTGCCCTCAAATGAAGTAAACTTATCAACATCAAAGATATAATCCTTAGATGCCTGATTGGAAAGATCACCATACTTGAGCGCGGCAAGCGAGACGATCTTTGCCGTCTCAGCGGCATCCTCCTCTTTTACATTTCTGTTGTCGGAGATCTTGACCTGCATCTCCTTCTCAATGTCGTTCAGAAGATTTTCGAGACGCATGACACCGCCGTCTCTTGTCTTGAACGGCTTGCCGTCTTTTCCGTTCATGGTTCCGAAACCGACATGTGTCAGTTCTGTACTTTCATTGATATAACCGGCTTTGCGCACTGTGCGGAAAACCTGAACGAAATGCATGGACTGGCGCTTATCAACAACATAGATGATCTGATCCGGCTTGAATAGCTTTTCTCTCTCATAAATGGTGGCAATATCCGTTGTCGCATAGAGCGCCGCACCGTCGGATTTCAGAATGATGCAGGGCGGAATCTGCTTTTTATCGCTCTCGTCGGACACATCAACAACCAGAGCGCCCTGATCTTCATGAGCCAGTTCTCTGTCTTTCAGATCCGCAACGATCTGCGGAATGTACTCCTGAACATCCGATTCTGCCTTCCAGAGATCAAAATCCACACTCAGACGATGATAATTGCGCTTCAGATCCGCAACAGAGACCTCCATGATCTTCTTCCAAAGAGCACGATATCCGGGTCTTCCTTCCTGAAGCTCATGAGTTGCCTGCATGGCACGATCACGAAAAGCCTCATCCTCCTTGGATTTTGCGGAAGCTGTCGGATAAATTTCCTCCAGCTCGCTGATCGTAAAAGGTGCTTCCTCCGGATAAGCCGCATTCTCATCCTCTGAAAAATACGGGAGCTCGGGTCTTCTTTCCTGAAGCTCCGTAATGATCAGACCGATCTGCAGTCCCCAGTCTCCCAGATGAACGTCACCGAGAACCTCATTTCCTACCGCACGTACCAGTCTCTTAACGGATTCACCGATCACGGCTGAGCGAAGGTGACCTACATGAAGCGGCTTTGCAACATTCGGTCCGCCGTAGTCGATCACGATTTTCTTCGGATGCTCCTCCTGCGGAACGGAGAGATGCTCATCTTCCTCCATTTCTCTCAGATAGGAAACAAGAGCTTCCGGTGCCACACGGATATTAATAAATCCCGGCTTAACCGCCTCCGACTGAAATACAGTGCTCTCTGCTGTTTTAGCGATCACATCCTCAGCGATCATGATCGGTGCCTTGTGATACTCTTTCGCCGCAGCCATGGCACCGTTGCACTGGAAGTCTCCCAGGTCCGGTCTGTCAGAATTGCGAACGACAGCATATTTTCTATCATATCCGGCAGCAGCAAAGGCCTTTTCCAGCTCTTCTGAAATTCTGGCTATAATTTTATCCATTTCTTCTCCTCATCAATCAGTACTGTCTTCCCTCGGGCAGGATCTTTGTCCAGGTTGCCGCTACGGAACCGGGTCCGATATGAACCGCGATACTTAAAGGAAGCTCATCCATGCGAATATCATAATTCGGGAACTCAGCCTGCAGCTGATCACGGAACTCAAGTCCCGCATCCAGATTATGCGTATAAGCCATACCGATCCAGGCATTCGGCTGATCCGGATTCACAGGTCCGATGTTCTGCTCAATTCCATCGCGAATCGTGCGGATAATTGTCTTTTTGGCAGCCTTGATTCCGCGAACCTTTGCATAGGCATCCAGCTTTTCTCCCTGAATCTGAAGAACCGGCTTTACCTTGAGAAGCTCTGCGATTGCAGCTCCCGCAGGTGTAACTCTGCCTCCCTTTTTCAGATACTTCAGCGTGTCCACCATAATATAGATACTCGAATCAAACTTCGTGCGCTCCAGAGTTTCTTTTATCTCATCGGCAGAAGCTCCGTGATCCGCCATATACTTTGCATCCAGAACAGACTGACGCTGTGTGACGGAGATACGCTGATTGTTCACTACCTTGACCTTCCCGTCATAATTCTGTGCGTAAAGCATCGCACTCTGGCAGGAGCCGGACAATCCGCTGGACATAGGAATATATACCAGTTCGTCGTAATCCTTCAAAATACTGTCCCAGAGATCCATCACATCTCCCGCAGTGGGCTGGGAAGTCGTGATATCCATGTTCTTTGTCAGGCATTCATAAAAGAAATCCTTGGTAATATCCACATTATCCGTATAGACTTTTCCGTTGATCAGAACCGGCATATTCAGCATGAAAATACCGTTTTCTTTTGCATCCTCCGGAAGCATGCCGCTGTTTGAATCCGTAACAATTGCAGTTCTCATGATATTATCACTCCTCTATTTTCATTCAGCGAAAGTTATCCTGCACTTCCTCGCCCCATGGGGTTCCGTCGAGGCGGAAGGGCGTGGACTGGTATACATAGTAGTTCAGCCAGTTGGTATAGAGATTATTTGCCGCAGCTCTCCACGTCATAACAGGACGTTTACCGAGATCATTGTCCGGGAAATAATTCTCCGGCATCGCGGTGTCGAGTCCCCTCCTGTGGTCTCTCTCATATTCCTGACGGAGCACCATACGGTCATACTCGGGATGCCCCATGACAAAGATTTTTCTTCCGTTCTCGGCCATTGACAGGGAGACACCTGCCTGCTCGGATTTTGCAAGCACCGTAATTTCGGGGCACTGAACAATATCCTCTGTCGCAACCTCCGTATACCGGGAATGCGGCATCCAGAAGGCATCATCGAAGCCTCTTAAAAGAGGGACCTTTCTGTTGTAGACCTTATTCCAGTAAATACCGAACAGCTTCTTATCCAGCTTTCTCTTGGGAAGACCGTAGTAGTAATACATTGCAGCCTGAGCTCCCCAGCACAGGAAGAGCGTGGACGTAACATGCGTATTTGCCCACGAGAAGACACGCTTGATCTCCTCCCAGTAATCCACTTCCTCGAACTCATAGAGCTCGACCGGTGCTCCTGTGACGATCATACCGTCAAAATGCTTCTTGCGAATCTCATCGAATGAGACATAAAAGGTATCCAGATGACTCTTGGATGTATTTTTTGACTCATGGGAATCCATTTTCAGAAAGGTGCAGTCGATCTGCAGCGGCGTATTGGATAACATGCGCAGGATCTGCAGTTCTGTATCTTCCTTCAGCGGCATGAGATTCAAAATAAGGATCTGAATCGGACGGATATCCTGATGCACGGCCCTGTATTCATCCATAACGAAAATGTTTTCATTTTCCAGTGTGTGCTTTACCGGCAGATTATTCGGAAGTTTAATCGGCATACTTTGTACCTTTACTCACTCTCCAGAAGCTTCAGAAATTCCTCCTCTGAAATTATCGGAATTCCGAGCTCCTTTGCTTTTTTATTTTTCCCGGAATTAGAAGCGGTATCATTATTGATCAGATAGGCAGTCTTTCCGGAAACAGAACCGGCAGCCTTGCCGCCGTTTCTTTCGATCACGTCTACCAGTGCCTGCCTGTTTGCGAAATGCACAAGCGACCCTGTAATGACAATTGTCTTTCCCTTCAGGATCTCGGAGACGTTCTCATCCTTTTCCTCGGACATCTTGAGACCGTACCCCCGAAAGCGCTCCATCAGTGCCTGATTTCCGGGATTAGCGAAGAAGCCAACGATCGTTTCCGCCGTCGTAAGCCCGACATCCGGAACTTCAAGCAGCGTGTCGATGCCCGCGGATGATAGCGCATCCAGGGATGAAAAATACCGCATGAGATTCTTTGCCGAAGTTTTCCCGACATTCGGGATCGCAAGACCTGTCAGCAGTCTCTCCGGCGGATTATTTTTCGAATTCTCGATAACATTCAGAAGCTTATCGGTATTTTTCTCTTTCCCGATCAGCCCCTTTTCAATCAGTTCCTCTCTATGATTCTTTAATTCATAGAGATCCGCTGTGCTCTTCAGGTACTGTTCGCGAACAAGAGACTTCACATACTCCTCACCGAAGCCCTTTATATCCATGGCATCTCTGCTCACAAAATTAATGATGTGACGCTCCAGCTGTGCGGGACAGGCAGCATTCGTGCACTTCACATCCGACATTCCCTCTTCCCGGACAACCGGCTCCCCGCAGACCGGACATCGGTCGGGAAGACGGAAATCCTCTGTTCCTGCCGGACGCTTTTCCGGAACAGATCGTCTGATCTTCGGGATGATTTCTCCGGACTTATATACCACGACCGTATCTCCGATCCCGATGTGAAGAGAGTCGATAAAATCCTGATTATGAAGAGTCGCCCTTGTTACGGTCGTTCCGCAGAGTCTGATCGGATCGAAAATCGCCGTCGGATTGATCCTTCCCGTCATGCCGACAGACACCTCTATCTCCCGCACAACAGTCTCCTTCTCCTCGGGCGGATACTTATACGCAATATGGCCGGCACTGTACTTTGCTCCGGCCGGAAAGTCCTCCCTCATGGATATCTGATCCAGCTTTACGACCGCACCGTCAATATCATAGGAGAGTTCGCCGCGGATCTCGCCGATGCGGGAGATCTCACGAAGAACCTCTTCTTCTGTCGTGCAGAGCACGGAAGGCACCGTATGCATGCCAAGCTCCCTGAGCTTTTTCAGTCCCTCCGTGTGAGATTCCATATAGGACGCATCTTCTGCTCTCTGCACGTTAAAAACAAAAAAAGAGAGACCTCTCTTCTTTGTCTCACGGGGATCCAGCTGTCTTAAGGTTCCCGCTGCACAGTTTCTCGGATTCGCAAACGGCTCCTTCCCGTTCGTTTCCTGGCGGACATTCACACTGTCGAACGCTTCCCGGGTCATATAGACCTCACCGCGCACCTCGATACTCCCCGAATGATCTTTAATTGTCGGAATAACATCGGGTATTACTAAGGCATTGACAGTGACGTCCTCACCAATGAGACCGTCTCCCCGCGTCTCGGCAAGCCGGAGCTGACCGTTTTCATAGCGAAGGCTCATGGATAAGCCGTCAATTTTCTGCTCAACGACAAATTTTGCATCAGCATGTACCGCCTTTACTTCGCGCATCCAGGAAACCACATCTTCTGTGGAAAACACATCCTGAATGGAAAGCATAGGAACATCATGCTCTACAGTAACTCCCGCAGCCCGTTTCACGGGAGCGCCGACAGTCTGAGACGGAGAGTCGGACTTTCTCCACTCCGGATGTTCCTTCTCGGCTTCGCGGAGCGCCAGAGTCATTTGATCATACTCATAGTCGGAAATGAAGGAACTTCCCTCTTCATAGGCATGATTTGCAGAACGAATCTTTGCGATCAGCTCCTGATATTCTGTTTTAGTCATGCTCTGCATCCCTTCTTTCCGCTTCAATTTCTTTCATGCTTTGACAGGGCAGTATGTCCTGCCGACACAAATCGCATGAAAACATCGATCATTATCAGCTCTTTAATGATTCTACTTCTTCTTTTGTGAGCTTTCTTGTCTCACCCGTCTTCAGCCCGCTCAGTCTGACACTGCAGATCCTGACACGCTTAATGCTCTTGACACTGTAGGTCAGTGCAGCGCACATACGTCTGATCTGACGGTTATAGCCCTGCGTCAGGGTAATAGAGAAAGTGTGCTCATCCAGCTTTTTCACTCTGCAGGGTCTGGTCGTCACATATCTGACATCCTGACCTCTGGCAGCTGCGCCTCGTAAATTTCGGTCATCATCGAGGCGTATCTTCACGCCGTTCTTCATTTTATAAATGAAGGATTCTGTGATCACCTTATCAACCGTAACAATGTATTCTTTTTCATGATAGTGTGATGCCTGCGTGATTTTCTCAATCAGATCACCGTCATTGGTGAGCAGTAAAAGTCCCTCACTGTCCTTGTCCAGACGACCTGCATACGTGATTTTTTCCGTTATTCCAAGATAGGAGATCACATTATTCGGGACATCCGAATCACCCGTACAGATAATTCCCTTCGGCTTATTCAGGGCAATATAGATCTTCTTTGCCTCTTTCTTAGGTAGCTCGTTTCCCTCTACAAATACAGTATCCCCGTTAAAGACGCGGTCTCCGAGCTTTGCACGAAACGGCTGGTTCTCAGGCTCGTCTTTTCTGTGCTTTCTCTGAATTTCGACCTTACCGGCAGCGATCAGAGCATCTGCCGCTCTTCTGGATGCATATCCGCTGTCACTGATATATTTATTCAGTCTCTTGCCTTCGTTTTCCATGCAATTCTCCAATACAGTCTATACTCGCGCTCTTCCGAGCTCATCACGGCAGGATATTCCCACACTTCTAATTACAGCCTATAGTAAACCGCATTATACCGTATCTTGTTGCCGTTCGCAAGAACCCCACAAAGAACAGATGCCGCAGAATGTTGCCTGCCCCGTGTTTCGTATCAGAAAGAAATGCTTCGTTCAGCATAAATGCTCTGTCACGGTTCCGTCCTCACGGACATCCATATAGCATTCCGAAAAGCAGTCACTCTGCATGATCTTAAGAACCTGCGGCATACCGTTTGCAAGCTGCTTCTTCTCGTATTCCGCAAGCGGAATCCAATACACGGCACCTTCTTCCGAGCTTTTCAGTTCTCCCGAAAATTCAGCCGTTTTATAAAGCAGCCCGACATAGTGAATGCCGCTGCGCTGCCAGTGATAAATTCCCTTAAGGACAGGGTTTCGAATGCGAAGTCCTGTCTCCTCATAAACCTCTCGCACCGCCGCCTCGGCAAAGGTCTCTCCCTGCTCAACGTGACCGCCCGGAAAAGTAGTTCCGGAATATCCGCTTCCTACCTTATCAAGAGCAAGCACGCGCTCCCCGTCACAAACCATGACCATATTCATGAAGATCGCTGCATCCGGTTCTCTTCCCATTCTCTCACGCTTTCTATAGAGAAACGGATCTTTTCAGATCCGTCTCTCACTTCCTATGTAGCTCTGTTTTCTGATACGCTCAATTCAGACATTTAAAAAATAGTCTGTGATCCCCTGAATATCCTCCGGCTTCGTCCGGCAGCATCCTCCGATCAGGGATGCCCCCGCCTTTGTCCAGCCCGGAACACGATCAAGGAAAGAAAGTCCGTCTGAGGCACCATGCCAGGTTTTTGTCTCTCCGTCATAGATTTCGCCGGAGTTCGGATAAACACAGATCGGAAGCTCTGTATACCTGCGATAGTTTTCGATAATTGCCTCAATATATTCAGGCGGCGTACAATTTGCTCC
>JAUNAN010000052.1:10055-13931 GCA_030527595.1 Lachnospiraceae bacterium
CTGCCATCCGCAAGATAGGCCCCGTAAGGTCCGATATCTCCTGCAATCAGCGGATACGGTCTCCCGGAATTCTTTCCTTCCTTCTCCCACCAGTCATCCCTTGCCTCTTTTGCAAGTTCCAGCGATTTTACGATCAGTGCTTCCGCTTCCTCCTCCGAATATCCGTTTTCCGTAAATCCGGAAACAGAAGCCTGATAGCTGGCGCAGGTAATCATGTCTGCCCCTGCCCTCAGATAATCATAATGGATCTGTCTGATCGCATCCGGATTTTCCTTGAGGAATTTCGCACTCCAAAGTGCATCGTTTACGTCATAGCCTCTTCGCTCAAGCTCCGTACCCATCGGTCCGTCCATAACGAGATGCGCTTTTTTCATTTTTAACTGATCAAATGCAGACATTGTGCCTCCCCTGAATGTAATTCCTGCATAAAAGTGTCATTTCTATTTGTACTGCCTGTTTTATGATTTCCTGTTTTCCGCGCAGTCAAAAGATACCATCTGCGGATTCTTTCCTGCCTCTTTTTCCGGGAGATAACGCTTCCAGAAATCATCAAAGAGACGGAAGATTTCCTTATGCTTTGCAATAATAATGAAAACCGTGATCAAAACATAGGCAGCGGACAGGATATCCGTAAACGCCCAGATCGTATCCGCTTCTATATTATAAAGCACAACACAGGGAATCATATAGTAAATCATATAAATCGGACGCATTTTTCGATTCAGCTCTGTATCTCCGAACGCATAATTGACAGACTTTTCACAGGTATAGTACATACCTATAATAGTTGTCCATGCAAAGACCGTGATGGCAATTGCGGTAAATTTACTTCCGATCGCACCGTATGCATTGCCGAATGCGATCGTCGTCAGGGCGCCGGAGGTCGCCTCCGAGGTATAGTAAGATCCCGTGATGATGATCGTAAATGCAGTCACAGAACAGATGATCATGGTATCAAGAAACACCTCTCCCCAGCCCCACAGGGACTGACGAACAGGATGGTCCGTTTTCGCCGGTGCGTGTGCAATCATACCGTAACCCGTGCCCGCATCATTGGAATAAATACCTCGTGCAACTCCGTATTGAATCGCATCTCTCACGGTTGCCCCCGCAAAACCGCCCGCTGCTGCTGTCGGAGAAAAAGCCGACCTGAGAATCAGAAGAATGACATTCGGTATTTCACGAAAATTCAGGACGACGACTCCCAACCCCATAATGAGGTACAGTACAGCCATGATGGGCACTGCCTTTGACATGACATCGGAAATTCTCTTTAAGCCTCCCCAGATCGTCACAAAGCAGGTAATGCCGATGATGATATCCATAAGAAGCGGGGAAATATGAAAGGCCTCCTGCATAGAACTTGTGACCGCCTCCGTCTGTACGGAGCAGGTCCAGGGTCCGAAGAGAAAGCAGAACACCGCAAGAACTACCGCTCCCTTCTTCCAGCCAAAGGCATTTTTCAGCACAAATGACCGGTCACATACGTACTCGTCCATTGATTTTTGATAGTGCTCACGGTATCTCTGACCGATAATGATCTCACATGCCTTTGTTGACATTCCGAAAAATGCAGACACCCACATCCAGACCAGAGCACCCGGTCCGCCGCTTACGATCGCAGTTGCGACACCGCTGATATTTCCGGTTCCAACGGTATTCGCAAGAGCAGTGCAGGCGGCACGGAATCCGGAGATGCTTCCGGCGCCGCTGCCCTCGGAAAACATTGTTCCAAAGGTGTTTTTTGCATTAAATGCGATCTTTCTCTGATAGCGGAATCCGAATCGAAGCGTCAGAATAATGCCCATCCCTAGGACCAGTACTGTCATCGGAGTGCCCCACAGCAGATCATCCAAAGCATATAAGTAGTTTGTAATTTGTTCCATTCTATCCTCTCCCTCATATCATTACGGTGGAATTTCAAATCCGACAATGATCACAGAATCGAACTCTGTATCACACCGCATTTTCCTGTAAATCCTACCATATAAATAGGTAATTGGCAAATAAAAAAGAAGCCTGCACACTCACTTTCATGAGTAAAAATGCTCCTTCGGCGTCATAAACGGCAATACTGACAGAATCCCCTATTTCCCCCTCCCTTCGTACTGGACAAGTAAAAAAATAACGGGTCACCTTTTTTGCTCGTCAAAAAAGATCCGCATGCCGGGCATACGGATCTTTTTTCGAATCTCACGACTGTCACATAAAGAACAGCAGGGTTATCAAATAGGAAACGGTAAGAAAAGGAATATAGGGATAATCTCTCTCCTTTTTCATGATCTTCAGGCAGATCACTGCCGGAATACAGAGAAGATCGCTTAAGAGCACCGCTGCAAAGGAATATCTTCCCAGCGTGAACGGAAGTGCAAGCAATGCAAGCAGATCTGCTCCTCCGATCTCTGAAAAAAACAGCAGCGCAAGACAATAGATCAGCATAACAGCAAAACACCACCCTGTCTCCCGAAGGCTCAGCTCCGACCGGCCGCAAAGAGACAGGATCAAAAGAAGCAGTACGAGAAGCGGAAAGATCCATACAGGCACTCTCATGGAGCGAATATCCTCAATGGAAGCATAGACGAAACACGCGATTGTAATGATCTTCATCCGATATGGTTGCCTCCTTCTTAAGAAACAGTTACGGATTACAGTTTTTGCAGGGAGAATATCCCATGGCGATCACCTCATCCCTCGTTCCCTCATACTCCCGCTTATTTTTTTCTTTCATCTGCTGTACACTGCCGCAGTGAGGATAATGAAACTTCTTTGTATTTGTATTGAGAATATATGTCTGCCCCTCATCGGCAGCAGGTTCATCGGATATCCTTTCAGATTCCTCTGTCTCTGCATCGGATCCTGTATCATTTTCCGTATCCGATTGATCCTGAGCCGATTCGTCAGCTTTTTTGGCCTCAAATGCCGCCCATGCTTCTTCGGCGGCGGCAGCTTCCGCTTCTGCGTCACGATTCAGCGTACTTGCACCGCTCCTGTAGTCGATCGTGATCCCGGGCTGAACGTTATAGCAGAATACACAGAAGCTGACATCATCGTCCTCTACCGACCGGGCCTCCATCAATACGCCTCTCGCAAGCAGATCTGAGCCCTTAAATACAGGTGTTACCCGGTACAGAACATGATGATCTGTCCTCTCAACATAATCGGCAACCTCATTCTCAAATGGAAGCATCCCGCTCACATTCATATATCTGGTCCCGGTGATCAGATTCTCGGTGTTTGCATTTTCCCCTGTAAGCTCATAGGCAATCAGATGACAGCGATTGTATAGATAGAGATCAGGAATAACAGTCTCGGGATATTTGATCGTATGCCAGCCGGCAGGACGCACAGATCCGATCTCTCCGCGCTCCTCTGTCGGCATGATTTCCCGTCCTACTACCGCATATGCACTCCCGCACCTGTCAAACCGGTCCGTATGACTGTAGCTCTCGGCTGCGACAGTCGTCAGCTCATCATCTGAGAAGTAAGGCTGATTTTCATGAATTTCCGCATACGGAATGCCCTGATATTCGGGAATCTCGTCATAGCGAAATTCTTCAAGGTCCTGAAGATAGACCGCCTTATCCGAACCGGCAGTGTCTTCATCGGCATAGGCAGTGACTGTATTGAGACATACTATCAGGATAAATCCAAGCACCAGATAGAGAAGTCTCTGTGTTTTTATTTTTTTCATAGATCGATCTCCGACTATTACGACAGATATGTGTTCTTTGTATATTTCTGTTCTCAATCTCTTCGCAGAGAAATATCCCGCCTGTTTTCGGATATTGGATTCATTATAACCTGTGATTCCTGAAAAATGAAAGCACGTCCTCTTTACGGCAATAAAACCTGCTAAGAAAAGTCAAGCGTAAATTA
>JAUNAN010000166.1 GCA_030527595.1 Lachnospiraceae bacterium
GCTTCCTGTACAGGTTCTTCGTATGTTTCCTCCAGTCCGCAGATGAGACTGCGGCTCACCTCATAACAACTGCTCCCATGTGAGTGGCCGCTCTGTTCCTCTAGTTCGCAGATCAATCCACCTTCTTCATCATAGCAGTCCTCACCATGCTCATGACCGCTGCTCTCCTCCAAGCCGCAAACCAGTCTGCTTTCTTCTGTATAGCACGCTTCTGTATGCGTATGTGCTTCTGTCCCCGCAAACGCAGTCACCGGCATTAAACTCACAGCCATGCTTCCTGCCAGCAAAAGACTCAGGATTCGATTTAACCCTATTTTCTTCATTTGCCTTTTCCCTTTCCTTTGTCCAGCGAAAATGTTGATACGTAAATTAATTTCCGTTTTTATTCGCGCTGTTCTGCACTTTTTTATTTCCGTCTGTCATCCCGGTAACAAGATGCGGAACACCGAACTCTTTCATCCACCTCCGTCATCATATTCTATTCTTCCGGTTGTCATTTTCTGATAATTGGAAATTGCCTCTGCCGCCTCGTTTACCATACTGAATACATCCTCCCTGCTGACAGTAATTGTATTTGACAGAATCATTGAAATAACCCCCTCGATATAGATCTCTATGCTCTGAATATTTCTTACTGCCCAATCTTCGGGAAGCTCTCTGAGAACAGCTACTCTTTTGTAAAAATTTTCTCTTTTCTCCGCCTCGGAAAAATGAATGAGCCAGATCGTGCTGTTTACGCACCCGTTTGCCTGCCGCAGAAACACCAGTAAATTGGATTGACGGATTGCCGCATCCAGATAAACCTGCACACGATGCATATACTCCGCAACAGGATCGCTACTGTCTGTCCGCATTCTGCTTTTTAATTCTTTTACCGCGTAGTTTTGCAATTCAGTTCGATATTGATCCATGCCGCCGAAGGTCCAGATAATCGGACTGGTTGAACAGCCGATCTCCCGAGCAACATTTTTGATTATCAAATTGCTATACTCTCCGCGCTTAACAATCTGTAATCCCGCCTCCAGCATTTGCTCTCTCGTGATCTGTGCTTTTCTCCCCATCTTCTCAACATCTCTTCGATTTTTATATAAATTTCTTTATGTAAATGCGTTTCTGTAAATACATTTTCATTATATTGCAGACTCTTTTTTTGTCAACATGTTTTTGTAAATTCATTTACACAATTTTATCCCTTACTTTTTTACTATTTCCGATTTTTCCTGTGCGGCAGCATTGCACACGGCTCCCTAAATGTATCCGCAGACTTTTGAGCTTTTCGTCCGCTCAAAAAAAATCGGCCTGTTATGCACAAGCCGATTTTGAGTCCTCTGTTTTCATTTATTGTCTTGTATTTGCTGTGGTGGAATGCCTTTTCCCTTCATCTGATAGTACATGGCAAATGCGGCGCCTCCCTCGCGGGCCATGCGATGAGCGGATTCCTTATCCGGTGGGATCACGCCCGATAAAATCATAGATACGATTCCTTCCGTATATGAGGTCACTGCCTGTATAAAGGAAACCGCATCCTCCCCGGAAATTCCCATCTCACTTGACAAATGATCAATGATCGCGGCGTTCTTTTCTTTATCAAAGATAAATCCGATGCCTCCCGCGCTTCTCAGGTAAGACTCATCTTCCCTGAGAAAGAAAATCAGGTTTGGCTCATCAATTGCCATATCAATATATATTTCTCCGGTGTTTCTGTGATTTTTCAGGGTATCACTACCGCTGCCCTGCATCTTTTTCTGCATATATTCTACGGCATACCTGCGCAGCTCCTCCCGAAAATTCTGGATACTTCCAAAGCTCCAGGCAATCGGGCTGGTAGAGCAGCTCAGCTCAGCTGCAACACTCTTGATCGAGACCTGACTGTAGCCGTCTCTGATAATGATCTGAAGGCCGGCCTCCAGCATCTGCTCTTTTGTTACCTGTACTTTCCTGCCCATGTCTCTCCCGCTGTCTTCCTTATCCCATCCGGTTATTCTATCAATACTGATATTACATCTTTACAAAAGATGGATTCTTCCTTACCTTATCCTTTCCATTTTGAAGTGTCAACTTTTATTTTTTGCTTATATTCCCTGTTTTTTCTTTCTCCCGTGCACTTTTCCCCGGGGAATCGCAGGCTTTTCTTCCGGTATTCGATCACTGATCCGCTCTTCCGTGCGACGAAAGACAGAGCAGAGAGAATCAGTAGAATCTGCCTCCGTCTCCGATCCACATATCCGCATTTTCTCCCATGATCTCCTTCAGCGCATCGGATTCCGTCTCGATCTGATCCATGAGCCCGGCCGGCACATCCTTTTCATAGGCAGCTATATTTCTGTCCAGCTGGTCCACGGATCTTGCACCGACCAATATACACTGCACATTTTCTCTTCTCTTCAGGAAGCTCATGGCTGCCTCAGTGGGCTGAATGCCGTTCTCCTCACAGAGTGCAAAAAACTTATCAAGGAAGGCAAAGATCTCTTTCTCAAATCCCGGATCCTTGTGGCGGC
>JAUNAN010000004.1 GCA_030527595.1 Lachnospiraceae bacterium
ACCACAGGTGTGGTGTGGAGCAAAAGTGTGCAACTTGTTATTGCAATTTTGGAATATCATATTTCGCTTCATTAACTCCTAATCCTCTGTCAGGCTTGCATCATAGCTGCAAAACCCTTTTTTTATCCCATCTCTTGGAGAACTGTACGAGCGTTAAGAAAAAGGTCCGGTGGACCTTTTTTAGCGAGTACCTGCGAGCCCGCAGAGGCGAGCAGGCCGCAGCGCAGCTGCGGTGAGATACAAAAAAAAGGGCTTGCAGCATAGCTGCAAAACCCTTTTCGTATCCCATCTCTTGGAGAACTGTACGAGCGTTAAGAAAAAGGTCCGGTGGACCTTTTTTAGCGAGTACCTGCGAGCCCGCATGAGGCGAGCAGGCCGCAGCGCAGCTGCGGTGAGATACAAAAAAAGGGCTTGCAGCATAGCTGCAAAACCCTTTTTTGTATCTCATCTCTTAGAGAACTGCGGAGCTCTACGTGCGCCCTTCAGACCGTACTTCTTACGTTCCTTCATACGCGGATCACGTGTCAGGAAGCCTGCTGCCTTCAGAGTCGGACGATTCTCGATGTCTGCCTTGCACAGAGCACGAGAAAGACCGTGGCGGATAGCGCCTGCCTGGCCTGTATAACCGCCGCCGCGAACTGTAACAGTCACATCATACTTATCTGTAGCATTCAGTGCTGCAAGCGGCTGACGAACGATCATCTTCAGTGTCTCAACACCGAAGAAATCATCGATATCTCTCTTGTTGATTGTGATTTTACCTGTTCCCTGGGAAAGGTACACTCTTGCGACAGATTTCTTTCTTCTGCCTGTACCATAAAACTTTTCAGCTGCCACTTTCGTACCCTCCTATCAGTATTTCAGTTCCAGTACTTCCGGCTTCTGAGCTGCCTGCTTGTGATCCGGACCTACGTAAACATGAAGCTTCTTATAAACCTGATCGCCGAGAGCGCCGTGCGGGATCATACCGCGAACAGCATGCTCGACAACTCTCTCCGGATGCTTCTCAAGCATCTGGCGAAGGGTAGTCATCTTAACGCCGCCGACATAATCAGAATGATGGAAATATGTCTTCTGATCAAGCTTCTTGCCTGTTACAGCAACCTTCTCAGCGTTGATGATGATAACGTAATCACCGCAGTCTACATGCGGAGTGTAAATTGCCTTGTTCTTGCCTCTCAGGATATTAGCAACCTCTGTTGCCAGACGTCCAAGCGGTGCGCCCTCGGCATCGATTACATACCACTTACGCTCGATGTCGCTGGCCTTAGCCATAAATGTATTCATGGTTTTGCCTCCAAAAAATGTCTGTTCATTAATAACTGATTCCGATCGGATGCCCTTCATCCTTTCGGTCGCAATGGCAGTGTCCGGGGCTTTGGTCTTTCTCATTGCGTGAAAAATAGCGACCGGGAATGTCGCACCCTGATATTATAGCGTGCCTTTCCCCTTCGGTCAAGGTTCCGCGCCGATTTTTCCGGTGATATTTCTCACAAAATACAGCCGTTTTTCGACGTTTTCTTTGATCGTCCCGCTATTTTTGTGTATTCATTTTTCCCCGACTGCTTCACCGGCAGAACTTTCCGGAAAAGCATCTTCGGGATGATAATCCGGATACCGGATCTCCTTCAGGACCAACCCCTTTGCGAGTGCCGTGGGACCGGCCGCGCTGCGGTCTCTCGCCTCGAGGATCGCAGTCATTTTTTCGGGCGGATATTTTCCCGTTCCGATCTCGATCAGGGTGCCGGATAAGATCCTGACCATGTTGTAGAGAAATCCATTTCCCGTCACGGAGAAGATCACACAGTCACCTTCCCGTCGGACACCGGCATCGTAGATCGTTCTCACCGTTGTATTCGAGGAGAAGCCCGAAGCCGCAAAGGAAGCGAAATCATGCTCGCCGATGATCCGCTTTGCTGCCTCGTTCATTTTTTCCGCATCGAGCGGGTAATATACGTGTGTCTCGATGCTGCGGGTCAGGGGATTCGGAAACCGGCAGTTCCGCATTCGATACTCATAGGTCTTGACCGTGGATTGGAATCTGGGATGAAAATCATCCGTCACACGGCAGGAATCCATAATGCGAATGTCCCCGGGAAGCCTCGCATTCAGGGCAAAGGCTATTTTTGAGGGCGCGATGCGTGTCTCTCTGTCAAACACCGCAACATTTCCCAGCGCATGAACTCCGGCATCGGTGCGGCTTGCCCCCATCGTGCGGACCGGCTCTCCGAAGAGCTCCTCCAGAGCCTTCTCCAGCACATCCTGAACTGCCGTTCCGTTTACCTGTGATTGATATCCGTGATAATTTGTGCCGTCATAGGCAACTGTCAGCTTAATTCTCATTATTGATTCCGTATTCCGATGGATCTCTCAGATCCAGAAGCTGCCGAACACGCAGAACAGGATGGCGACGGCCAGAAACAGGATCTCTATAACAAAGGCTGTCCGATCTCTCCCGGAGTAGCGCAGTGTTTTCATTTTTGTTCTGCCTGAGCCGCCGTGATAGCACCGTGCCTCCATTGCCATGGCCAGATCATTGGCTCTGCGAAATGCCGAGACAAAGAGCGGAACCAGGAGAGGTATCATACTCTTTACCCGCTGAATAAAGTGCTTTGACTCAAAATCGGCGCCTCTTGCGATCTGTGCCTTTTTGATCTTATCCGTCTCCTCCGAGAGGATCGGAATAAACCGCAGGGCGATCGACATCATCATTGCGATCTCATGAACCGGAACCCTGATCTTAGAGAGCGGCATAAAGAGGCTCTCCATACCGTCTGTCAGCTGATTCGGGGTTGTCGTAAGTGTCATGATTGAGGATCCCGTCACCAGATAGGTGAGACGGATCGCCATCTTAATGGCGATCGTAAGACCCTCTCTCGTGATCTTGATCACCCAGATCTTTGCGATCACCGTTCCCGGCGTCAGAAGCAGATTGAAGATCACGGTAAGGATCAAAATAAAGAAAATCCCCCGCAGGCTTTTCAGCATGAAGCGAAAGGGCACCTTAGAAAGAATGATCAAGGCCGCCAGAGCAGCTGTCACATAAAGATATCCCGCCACGCCTTTGACAAGAAAGAGCGAAACGATGTAGATGATCGTTCCGATAAATTTTGTTCGTGGATCCAGGCGATGTAAGATCGAATCCACCGGATAATATTGTCCGAGTGTTATTTCATTTCCCATTCGTCCGTTCCTCTTACTTTTCCTTTCTGCCGAATATCCTGCTGCTGGAAAGCGCCATCAGAATGCTGCGCTTTGCATCGGCAACCGTGGTCGCGGTCACGTCCACCGGCAGTCCCTTCTCGCGAAGGGCATGCATAATATAGGTCACCTGCGGAGCTGCAAGTCCCATCTCCTCCAGTTCCTTATAGTGAAGGAAGACCTGCTTCGGAGTGCCGTCAAAGGGGATCCGTCCGTCATGAACAACGATCAGACGCTCCGCATAGGCAGCTACATCCTCCATACTGTGAGAGACGAGAATGATCGTGATGCCGCGCACATCATGAAGCCGCCTGATCAGGCCCAGTATCTCATCCCTGCCCCGGGGATCCAGTCCGGCCGTCGGCTCATCCAGGATCAGCACCTCGGGATCCATAGCCAGAACACCGGCAATGGCAACACGTCTTTTCTGCCCGCCGGAGAGCTCAAAGGGAGATACCTTATACAGCTCCTCAGCGATGCCGACCTGCTTCAGCGCCTCTCTGGCGCGCTGTTCAACCATTTCCGGCGGAAGCCCCTGATTCTTCGGTCCGAATTCCACGTCTGTCAGCACATCCATCTCAAAGAGCTGATTTTCCGGATACTGGAACACCAGTCCCACATGGGTGCGCAGTGAGCGGAGATCATAGCCGTCGGCCCAGATGTCATTTCCGTCGCAGAGCAGCTGCCCTGCCGTCGGCCGCATCAGTCCGTTCATATGCTGAATCAGTGTGGACTTTCCGCTTCCGGTATGACCGATGATGCCGACAAATTCTCCTTCGCCGATGCTGAGATCAATATGATCCAGCGCAGCGGTTTCGTAAACCGTTCCCTTTCCGTAAACATAGGAAACGTCCTTGAGTTCAATCAGCATAATGCCTCCACCAGCTCCTCAACGGTAAGAACACCGTCGGGAATATCAACTCCTGCCTGCTTAAGTTCCCAGGCAAGCTCGGTCACCTGGGGCACGGTCAGACGATAGGATTTCAGGGTGTCTACCTGGGAAAAGATCTCTCTCGGCGTTCCCTTGAGGACTACATTCCCGGAATCCATCACATAGACCTTGTCTGCGTAGACGACCTCTTCCATATAATGCGTGATCAGAATGACGGTTACGCCTTCCTTCTCATTCAGCTCCCGGACTACATTGAGAACCTCTTTGCGGCCGTTCGGATCCAGCATCGCCGTAGGCTCATCCAGAATAATGCATTCCGGGTGCATGGCAACGACGCCTGCGATCGCTACGCGCTGTTTCTGTCCGCCCGAGAGCTTATTCGGTGATTTCTCGCGAAAGCCGAGCATTCCTACCTTCCTCAGGCTGTCCTCCACGCGCTGCCAGATGTCCTTCTCCGGAACGCCCAGATTTTCCGGTCCGAAGCCGACATCCTCTTCCACTACCGTTCCGATGATCTGATTATCCGGATTCTGAAACACCATTCCCGCCTTCTGACGCACCTTCCACAGCTCGTCCACCTCGGCGGTGTTAACGCCGTCCACCCACATGGTACCGGAGGTCGGTACCAGAAGCGCATTGATGTGCTTGGCAAAAGTGGACTTCCCGGAACCGTTATGTCCGAGTACGGCGACAAAATCTCCCTTTTCCACCTCGAGATCAACGCCCTTCAGGGCATGAATCTTTTCTCCCGACTCGGTCTCATCCGTATATTTCATGTAATCAAAGCCAAGACGGCTTGCACGAATCATGCTCATACTTCGTCTTCCTCTGTCAGCTCCCGGACTGCTTCCCACACCTCCGGAAGTCCTGATTTATTCAGCGATGAAAATGGAATAACAGCCGTATCTTTTCCGGCATGCAGGGTATCCCGGATGAGCTTCACCTGCTTTGTGAGCTGGGATCTCTTGATCTTATCGCTCTTTGTGGCAATCACAACAGGCTTCATTCCCGCTGCAACGATCCAGTCATACATCTGTCTGTCGTTTGCGGAGGGCGCATGGCGGATATCCACCAGTAGGAACACACCCTTAAGCATCTGAGAGGTATGCAGATAATTCTCCGTCATTTTCCCCCATTTTTCACGTACGGAGACAGCCGCATTGGTGTAACCGTATCCGGGAAGGTCGACCAGATAAAAATCCGGAGCAAAATCAGCCTCCGGAAGACTGCCCTCATTGATGTGGTAGTAGTTGATCGTCTGGGTCTTTCCCGGCTGACTGGAGGTGCGGGCATAGGACTTTCTCTGCATCAGCGCATTGATCAGAGAGCTCTTTCCCACATTGGATTTTCCGGCAAATGCCACCTCCGGGCGGCTGTTTACCGGCAGCTTACTCGTCACGCCGCAAACAGTTTCAAGATTTACGCTTCTGATTTTATTCACAATACACCTCAGGCTGTTTCTGTCTGACTGTCTTTCTTCTTTCCTGTCTTCTTTTTCCCGTCGGCTTCACATGGCACATCGGACTTACCGGAATAAAGGATCTCCGCCTTTGCCGTTCCCTGTACCGCTTCCTTTGTGATACGGCATTCCGTGACATTCTCTTCTGACGGGATCTCGTACATCGGCTCCATGAAGGTTCTCTCCATGATCGCACGGAGTCCTCTTGCACCTGTCTTCCGGGTCATGGTCTCATGTGCGATCTCAAGAAGCGCCTCCTCATCTACCGTAAGCTTGACACCATCCATCTCAAAGAGCTTTGTGTACTGCTTGATGAGCGAGTTCTTCGGCTCCTTCAGTATGCGGATCAATGCCTCTTCATCCAGCTCGTCGAGAGCCGTGACGACCGGAATACGGCCGATGAGCTCGGGAATCAGACCGAACTTGACGAAATCCTGCGGCATGACCTGCTTCAGGAGCTCGACACGATTCTCATCCTGATCCTTCGCACGGATCTCGGCACCAAAGCCGATGGACTTTTTCTCAAGACGGTTCTGGATGATCTTCTCCATCCCCACGAATGCACCGCCGCAGATGAAAAGAATATCCTTTGTATCGATGTGCAGCATTTCCTGCTGCGGATGCTTGCGTCCTCCCTGAGGCGGCACAGAGGCTACCGTTCCCTCTACGATCTTCAGAAGTGCCTGCTGTACGCCTTCACCGGAAACATCTCTTGTGATGGAAGTATTTTCAGACTTTCTTCCAATCTTATCGATCTCATCGATATAAATAATACCCTTCTGGGCACGCTCGATATTGAAATCCGCTGCCTGGATCAGCTTCAGAAGAATATTTTCCACGTCTTCACCGACATAGCCTGCCTCTGTGAGTGTTGTGGCATCTGCAATTGCGAAAGGCACATTCAAAAGACGCGCGAGTGTCTGCGCAAGCAGTGTCTTTCCGCTTCCGGACGGACCGAGCATCATGATGTTGGACTTCTGAAGCTCTACATCATTCTTGCCGTCGTTTGCAGCCAGCAGTCTCTTATAATGATTATAAACCGAGACGGAAAGCACCTTCTTGGCATCCTCCTGTCCGATCACATAATCATCCAGAAAAGCCTTGATTTCCTTCGGCTTCATAAGATTGATCTCATCCATTCCCGTCTCATCGGAAACCGGTGTCAGATCCTCCTCATCAAGAATTTCACTGCAGAGTCTGATACATTCGTCACAGATGCAAACCCCCTCCGGTCCGGTGATCAGTCTTACCTGATCCTCGCTTCTTCCGCAGAAGTTACATTTTTTCAGTGAACGGGGCGATCTCGCCATTTTCTTTCCTCCCGGTACCTCGTGCCGGCACAGATTTGCATCCCGTTTTCACGAAATGAAACCGTGCCGTCACACACGAAAGACTCCTGCACAAATGCGGGAGTCTTTCGGTAAACTTTATTATCGTTTAGTTACAACACTGTCGATCAGGCCGTATGCTACAGCCTCATCCGCAGAGAGCCAGTGATCTCTGTCTGTATCTCTCTCGATCACATCGATCGGCTGTCCCGTATTTGCAGCAAGAACCTCATTCAGCTTCTGACGTGTCTTCAGAATATGCTCCGCATCGATCAGCATGTCGGATGCTTTGCCCTGAGTACCGCCTGACGGCTGATGAATCATGATCTCTGCATTAGGAAGAGCCTGTCTTTTTCCCTTTGTGCCGCCGGCAAGCAGGAATGCTCCCATGCTCGCTGCCATACCGATGCAGATCGTGGACACATCGCACTTAATATACTGCATAGTATCATAAATTGCCCAGCCTGCAGTCACGGATCCGCCCGGACTGTTGATGTAAAGGCTGATATCTCTGGAAGGATCTTCCGACTCGAGAAACAGCAGCTGTGCAACGATTACGGAAGCAGACACATCATTGACCTCTTCACCGAGAAAAATGATGCGCTCCTTCAGCAGACGTGAATAAATATCATAACTCCGTTCGCCCTGAGCTGTCTGCTCAATGACGTAAGGAACCAGTGTGTTGTGAATCAAATTAAACCTCCACTGCAGCGTCAGCGATCAGAGTAATTGCCTCCTGAACGGCAAGATCAGCCTTCATCTGCTCCTTCTCATAGTCGCCCATGAGCTTGTTGAGCTGATCGAAGTCCATCTGATACTGCTCTGCCATCTTCTTGATCTCCTCTTCGATTCTCTCATCGGAGATCTCAATATTCTCTGCCTCGGCAACCTTCTCAAGAACCAGACGTGTCTGGATCTGCTTCAGAGCCTGCGGCTTCATTGTTTCCTTAACTGCTGCCTCATCCTGGCCTGTGTACTGCATGTACAGGTCCATAGAAATTCCCTGGCTCTGGATCTGACGAGCAAAGTCCTCGAAGGACTGGTCAGCCTGGCTGGCAATCATAGCCTCCGGGATATCCATCTCGGAAGTCTCGATCAGCTTATCTACAGCAGCATCTTCCTTCTCCTGCTTAGCAGCTGCCTGCTTTCTCTCTGCAAGAGTCTTTCTGATGTCTTCCTTGTACTCATCCAGAGTATCAAATTCAGAAACATCCTTTGCGAAATCATCATTCAGCTCCGGAAGCTCCTTCTTCTGGATCTTATGTACCTTGCACTTGAAGATCGCAGCCTTGCCCTTCAGATCTTCTGCATGGTATTCCTCCGGGAATGTAACTGCAACATCGCGCTCTTCTTCAAGAGCTGCACCGATCAGACCGTCTTCGAATCCCGGAATGAAGGTATTGGAGCCGATTACCAGTGTCTGATTTTCAGCTGTGCCGCCGTCAAATGCCACACCGTCAACGGAACCGGAATAATCAAGGATTACAGTATCGCCGTCTTCTACAGCGCGATCATCAACATCGATCAGGCGGGAGTTCTTGTCCTGCTCGGAAGCGAGCTCTTTGCCGATCTCCTCATCTGTAACTTCAAGATCTGCCTTCGGAACCTCAATTCCCTTGTACTGGCCAAGTGTAACTTCCGGCTTAACCGCAACTTCTGCAGTATAGATGAAGTCCTTGCCCTTCTCGATCTGCTCGATATCGAATTCCGGACGGGAAACGAAGGTGAGACCTGTCTTCTGGCTCTCTTCATTGTAAGTATCGTTGATCAGGATATTTGCAGCATCCTCATAGAAAACGCCTGTGCCGTACATTTTTTCAACCAGCTGCTGCGGAACATGACCCTTGCGGAAGCCCGGAACAGAAATGCTCTTCTTCTGTCTGTTATAGGCTTTTGTCAGTGCCTTACCGAAATCCTCTGCAGAGACAGTGACTGTCAGCTTTACCATATTGTGCTCTAAATTTTCTACCTGGATGCTCATATTTCCTCCTACTTCACTTAAGCGCAGTGAACCGCCGCACATTGTATGTGATCTACAAAATGCGGCAGAATGCGTCTTTTATACGATATTTACGGCTATACAACCGTTATTGCAGTATATCACAGAGATTTCCCTCTGAACAGTCTTTTTTCAATCATACTGGAACACAATTTCTCTGCGGATTTCTTCCGCAACGGATTTACTCTGCAGAACTTCTACCAGCTTCAGCGCGAAGGGCACCGCCGTTCCCACTCCTCTGCTGGTGATAAGATGCCCGTCCTTTACTACCTCTTTTCTCGGATCAAGGATCGCACCTTCAAGCTCACTCTCCGTTCCCGGATATCCTGTTGCCTTTTTTCCCTTCAGAATTCCGAGATGTCCCAGGATCACCGGAGCTGCGCAGATCGCGGAAATTCTCTGTCCCTGCTTGACTGCCTTCTCCAGTACCTCCTGAAGCCCCTTATGTCTTCCGAGGTAGGTAACTCCCGGCTGACCGCCCGGAAGGATCAGCATATCCGCCTCTTCGATCCTCTGCTGGGCGTCTTCCCACATTTTATCCGCAGTGACCAGGATGCGGCTTCTTCCCATAACGGCATGTGAATCGGTCATAGAGATCGTTGTCACGTCCACTCTGCCTCTTCTTAAGATATCAATGACCGCAATTGCCTCTGTCTCTTCAAATCCTGTTGCAAGAAAGATACACGCTTTACTCATATCTGCCTCCTATACAAAATTATATTCGGATCTTCTCGGGAATTCCCGGGATATTGTAACTGTATTCAAATCTTGTTTAAAAAACCGCCGTTCAGATCTGTTTTGATTTTTCCGTGCAGGACCGAAGTGCTTCGATCACCGCTGAGCGGAAGCCCTCTCTCTCAAGAACGGCCAGACCTTCGATCGTGGTTCCTGCCGGGGAACAAACCATGTCTTTCAGCACGCCGGGATGTTCGCCGGTTTCCAGAACCATTTTCGCACTGCCGAGAACGGTCTGAGCAGCGAAGGTATAGGCGTCTGCACGCTTCATGCCCTCAAGGACCGCCGCGTCGGCCATCGCTTCGATCAGCATGAAAATATATGCAGGGGCGCTTCCGCTGACAGCTGTCACTGCCGGCATCTGTGACTCTGCGACCTCTGACGCTCTTCCGAACGAGTTTAAGACAGAGGCAGTAAGCTCTCGATCAGCGGGTGCTGTGTTTGCATTTGCGCAGTAGCCTGTCATACCGGCCCCCACCTGTGCGGGAACATTCGGCATCGCACGGACAATTTTTTTATCCGACCCGAAAAAGCTCTCCAGTTCCGCAATTGTCTTCCCCGCTGCGACAGACAGCAGAAGCTGATCGCAGGAAACAGCATCTTTGATCTCCTCCGCGACCTCCGGAAGAATTCCCGGCTTCACGGCGAGGATAATCACATCCGCACCCCTGACCGCCTCTCGGTTATCGGCACAGGTACGGATCCCGTACTGCTCCGCTGCCCGGCGGCGTGTGGCTTCTGTCTTTGCCGAAGCCGTGATATCCTCCTTCGGAGCGACACCGTTTTTAATGATTCCGCCCAGCATGGCGCGTGCCATATTGCCGCAGCCGATAAAACAAATTTTCATCCGGTGTCCTCCTCACATCATTTCTTCTGAACTTTCTTTTTCTTCAGGGACTGATTCCTCTTTCCCGGACTTCGCCGTACGGATCTCTCCCTCCAGATAGATACATTCATTCTGTCCAACGGATCCGGTCGCAAGATAGGAACGAGCCTCCTCCGCAGCGATCTCTGCCAGCTCCTCTGCCGGCTTCAGAATCGCCGCAAAAACAGGGCTGCCGTCGATCCGGTCACTGATCGCATCTCCCTGCAGACAGAGCACCGTCTTTCCGGAAACAGCGTTGCTGCCGAAGGTCTCCAGAACAATTTCAGCCTCTTCGCCACTCCAGCACACGATCGTATCTGTCTCCGGATGCTCTCTCAGGGACAGAAAGATCTCGTCAAAGATCTCTTCGGAGCTCTCTTCTTCTATGTAGATCTCGTCTGTCTTCTGTATTTTGCTGTAGGACGAGAGCGCGTCCCGGAACGCAGTCAGATAATCCTCTGACTGGCCGTATCCATATGCGGAAACAATCAGATACTGTGCTTTATGTTCACAATACTCGGCAAACTCCTGAGCAAATCTTCCGATGCAGGAATAGCGGTCCGTGATCACCTGTGAAACAGCCACTCCCGTTGTGCTCATTCCGCCGTTAATCAGAATAGTCGGAATCTCAGCATCCCGTGCACTCTGAACGGAAACCAGCGTATCATCGGCGCGCACATTGTCGCAGATGATCATCACAGCGCCTGCATCGATCGCTTCCTCAAATGCAGCCGACTGCTCTTTGATGTTTCCTTCATGAGTACGTATCTCTATCTCATAGTCTTCCTCTAAGGACTCACAAATCGTCTCCTGCTCGATCAGATCCAGCCCCGCTTCCGTAGGCAGAATCAAGAAGATCGTATCCTGTGTATCATCTTCCACATCTTCCGCAGGGATCTCCTGACCGGAGGAACGCCGCCTTCCCGGCCCGCCCAAATGAAAACCGCTCTCTTTTGTTTCCTTTGAGGATGCTTCTTCCGACGCGTTTTGCTCCTCCGATGACTCTGTTTCCGTCCCGGTAGAGACAGTTTCTCCCGACTCGTTCAGTTCCTGAGCCGGGATAACAGATGTCTGCTCGGAAGCGCCGGTCTTTTGACTTTCCCCGCATCCTCCAAGAAGAAGTGCGGTACAGGAAAGCACAAGGCCGGCAAAACACTTCGCGTTTCGCATGCGTTTCAATCCTTCTCTTTATATTTTTTTATTATTACAGATTGCGGATCCTCTCCAGCGCAGCAAGAGAATTCTCATAGGTTCCGAAAGCAGTCAGACGGAAATAGCCTTCCCCGTTCGGTCCGAATCCGGATCCCGGAGTTCCTACAACATGTGCATTTTCAAGCAGGTAATCGAAGAAATCCCAGGATGTCATATTGTTCGGTGTCTTCAGCCAGATATACGGTGAATTCGTTCCGCCGTATACGGTATAGCCCATATCGCGTAAACCGTCGCGGATCGCAGCCGCATTTTTCATGTAGTGAGCAACAAGTCCGCGGATAGAAGCCTGTCCCTCTTCGGAGTAGCATGCCTCGCCTGCCTTCTGAACAATATAAGGAGCACCGTTGTACTTTGTTCCGTGGCGTCTTGCCCACATATCATGCAGAGAAGCCGCGCCCTTCTTCAGATCCTTCGGAACGACCGTGTAGCCGAGACGCAGTCCGGTAAATCCGGCATTCTTTGAGAAGCTGCGGATCTCGATCGCGCAGGTTCTGGCGCCGTCGCACTCATAGATGGAATGCGGCACATCCTCCTCGGAGATATACGCCTCATAAGCAGCATCATAAATAATGACACATTCATTTTCGTTCGCGTAATCCACCCACTTCTGCAGCTCCGGCTTTGTGATGGCAGCACCGGTCGGATTATTCGGGAAGCACAGATAAATAAGCCCCGGAACCTCCTTCGGAAGCTCGGCAACAAAGCCGTTCTCTGCCGTGCACGGCATATAGATCACATTGCTCCAGTAGCCTGTCTCCGGATCATAACTGCCGGTACGGCCTGCCATGACATTGGAGTCTACATAGACCGGATAAACCGGATCGCAGACCGCAATTTTTGTATTTTCATCAAAGAGCTCCTGAATATTTGCGGAGTCGCTCTTTGCGCCGTCGGAGACGAAGATCTCGTCTGCATCAATTTTGCATCCGCGCGCAGCGAAATCCTGAGCTGCGATCTTTTCACGCAGGAAGGAATAGCCCAGATCCGGTGCATATCCGTGGAAGTTTGCGGCTGTACCCATTTCGTCCACGGCAGCATGCAGAGCGTCAATTACCGGCTTGGTAAGCGGCTGTGTGACATCACCGATACCGAGACGGATCACCTGCTCATTCGGATTTGCCTCTGTATATGCAGCTACTTTTTTTGCAATTGTAGAAAAAAGATAGCTGCCCGGCAGTTTCAGATAGTTCTCATTTGCATTATACATTGATTTCTCCTTCAAATACTTCAACGGCCTCTCCCGTCATGAACACATGGTTGCTCGCTTCATCCCATTCGATCAGCAGATCTCCTCCCAGGAGATGAACGGTCACGGTCCTGTTCGTCCTGCCTGTCAGTACACCGGCAACTCCGACGGCACATGCACCTGTTCCGCAGGCCATCGTTTCGCCCGAGCCGCGTTCCCAGACACGCATACTGACTTCATCGTGGCTGATCACATTTACAAATTCCGTATTGACGCGATCCGGGAAATGGCGGTCAAATTCAACATTCGGACCGATCTTCTCGATCTCCAGCTCTTTTACATCGCTGTCAACATATATTACCGCATGAGGATTTCCCATTGATACACAGGTCACCTGATAGAGAATATCGGCAAATGAAAACACCCTGTTCACGACAGGATCCTTTGCCAGAACCGGGATCTTCTCTGCCTCAAGAATGGGTTCTCCCATATCCACACGGACAGTCTGTACCTTTCCGTCCGCCGTATTGAGGAACAGGTGCTTTACACCGCTCGGTGTATCCACCGTGATCTCCGTCCGATCTGTCAGTCCGTGATCATAGACATATTTTCCCACGCAGCGGATCCCGTTGCCGCACATAGCGCCTCTCGATCCGTCCGCATTGTACATGCCCATCTCAAAATCAGCCTTTTCGGAAGGCAGGATCATAATGAGCCCGTCAGAGCCGATTCCCTTGTGTCTGTCACTGACAAACCTTGCTACGCTCTCCGGATCGCCGATCCTTTCCTTCGTGCAGTCGACATAGACATAGTCATTGCCGGCTCCGTGCATTTTGGTAAATTTCATGCAGCAGCTTTCCTCCCCCTGTTATTTTTTCCGGCTCTCGCAGTAGAAAATAAACCCGCGAAGAATTTTCCGCTCCTCATCGCCTATAAAGCGCATTCTGGAGAGCTTTGCGAGTGCACGCCGGAAGCAGTCCCTCATACTGTCTGTTGCGTAATCCAGTGCGCCGGACTCACGGAAGATCCGCTGAACAGCTGCCAGCTCGTCGTCCGATGTTACCTTCTTTCCGTAGAAATTCATCAGCTCCCGGTAGTAATCCTGCCGGTTCATACGCACATACATGTAGAGGATCGTCTGCTTAAATTCAGAGATATCAGACCCGACATCCTTTCCGAGATATTCATCTTCGGAAAAGATCCCCAGAATATCATCCATCATCTGATAAGCAACACCGATTTCATCCCCGAATCGGTCCATTTTTGCCATCTCCTCCTCAGAGGCGCCGCCAAGCAGCATACCGAGATGAAGAGGTCCGATGACAGAATAACACGCTGTCTTCAGATGATAAATATCCGAAATGGATCTTTCTAATATTTTCAGAGCTTCCTCCTCCGAGTAAGTCTCGTTCTGAAGCTCATAGGGCAGTACCACATCGAGGAGCTCTCCTCGAATGGTATCCAGAATGATCCTGTCAAAGCAGGTGATCAGCTTTCCGAGGATCGGAGAATCCCCGTATGCCTCTGCGATCTTCAGATTGGCATAATAAAGACCCAGATCTCCCGTGCACAGCGCGGTAGATTTTGCCAGATTCTCCGGAGTCTCGGCGGTCGACATCATTTTCGTGCCTCTGACCCGTATGCGGCTCAGAGAACGGTTCTGGATCGTCATCTTTCCGCGCCGGATATCCGCATTGTCAATAATATCGTCATGAATCAGGACGCCCGTCTGGAACATCTCGAAGGCGATCGCCAGATCATCCGCATACTCCGTGTTCTCATTTCCGGAGGCGATCCGGTATCCCAGCTCAATGAGCAGTCCGCGCAGCATTTTGCCGCCCTCGTTCATGTCTGCGAGATCCTCCCGGTAAGTACGGATCAGCGGATTTTTTTCCTTTCGGATCTCTTTGTTATAAGCCCGTATCTTCTTCTCCAGACGGGCTGCCGTCTCTTTATAAAAAGACTGAAATGCCGCAAGATCTTCTCTCTTATTCATCTGATCACTTCCCGTTATTAATCTGAATATCCCGATAGTAAGCCAGCGCCGCCCTCAGATCTTCCTCCGAAAAATCAGGCCAGAGTACATCGGTAAAATACAGCTCCGCATAAGTCGTCTGCCAGGTCAGGAAATTGGACAGTCTTCTGTTTCCTCCCGTCCGGATCACCAGATCCACATCCGGAATTCCCGCAGTATCCAGATTCTCTCCGATCAGGTTCTCGGTGATCGCCTCCGGAGAGAGAATTCCCTCACGCACCTGCTCCGCAAGTGTTCTCACGGAACGCACGATCTCATCTCTTCCCCCGTAGCTGATCGCGATCTGCAGCCCCAGTGTTTTGCAGTGAGCAGTCTGTGCCTCGGCATTGCGGATCACGTCATACAGATCCCGATCCAGCCGGCTCAGATCTCCGATCACCCGTACACGGATATCCAGTTCAAGACAGATATCCATTTTTTCCAGGAAGAATTTTTTCATCAGGGAAAAGAGTCCGGATACCTCGCGGTCTGTCCTCTCCCAGTTTTCTGTAGAAAATGCATACACAGTCAGATACGGGATGTCTGCATTTTCACACCAGCGGCACACATCGATAAAGGTATCGCCGCCGCGCTCGTGACCGTTCATAACAGACTGAAGCATGTGCTTTTTTGCCCATCTCCTGTTGCCGTCCATTATCACGCCCAGATGCCGAACATGATGATCTGCCATATACGTTCTCCTTTCTCTCCTTCAATCAAGTTCCTATCATGAACTCCCCGTTATATCACTTTCCCGATCAAAGTCGGAAAATGCCGTAGGAAATAAATCCCACGATCGTTGCGGCAAGGATCATTCCGCACAGAATTGCCGCCAGCGCTTTTCTTATATCCACATCCAGAAGGGCAGCGATCAGGGCTCCCGTCCATCCGCCGGTTCCGGGAAGCGGAATTCCGACAAAGGCAACCAGCCCCCAGAATTCAGCGTTTTTTACCTTATCGCTTCGATCCATTGCTCTTTTTTCAAGTTTCCGGACAAGTCCCCCGAAGGTCTTTGTCGGCCGCATCCAGTCGAAAATCTTCCGGATGAATAAAAGAATAAACGGAATCGGAAGAATATTACCGAGCATAGAGAAGAAGATCGCCTCCTGAAGGGGCATCTGCAAAAATCTCGCGACGGGAATGCCGCCGCGCAGCTCAACCAGCGGCAGCATGGAAACCAGCGTTACGATCAGTTCATCGGGAATGATTCCCTGCAGTGATGTAAACCATTGTGTGATTGCGCTCAATTATGCCTCCCCGCTCTCTTCTGCGATTCCCGGAATCGTGCGCAGGCAGGCAAACAGATTTGCCATCTCGGCATCCGTCCCCACAGTCACACGAAGATAATTGCTGATGCGGGGCTTATTAAACCAGCGCACATAGATCTTGTGCTCCTTCAGATATCGGAAGATCTCCTCTGCCGGCACCTTCGGATGAGAAACGAAAATAAAATTTGCACTGGATTTCCGGAATCGGAATCCCAGATTGCGGAATTCCTCCTCAGCCCGCTCTCTCGTCTCCATGATCCGCTTGCAGCAGTTCTTAAAGTAGCCCGTATCTCTCACTGCGGCAGCGCCGATCGAGATCACCGTCCGGTTCATCGTATAGGAATTAAAGCTGTACTTCACATCGTTCAGATATTTGATCAGCTTCTCGTTTGCCATGGCAAAGCCGATTCGAAGACCTGCCAGAGAACGAGACTTCGAGAAGGTCTGCGCGATCACAAGGTTATCGTACTTGTGAATTAACGGCAGTGCGCTCTCGCCTCCGAAATCAATATAGGCCTCGTCGCAGATGACAACACTGTCCGGATTTCCGGCAACGATTTTCTCTATCTCGGAAAGCGCGAGAAACTCCCCTGTCGGTGCATTCGGGTTTGCGAATACAATACCGCCGTTGGGCTTCAGATAATCCTCTGCCCGGATGCAGAAGTTCTCATCCAGAGGCTGTTTCTCGTAAGGGATCTCCATAAGATCCGCCCAGACATCATAAAAGCTGTAGGTGATATCCGGGAAGAGGATCGGCTTACCCGAGTGGAAGCAGGTCATAAACAGCATGGCCAGCACATCATCTGAGCCGACGCCCACAAAGACCTCGCTCTTTTTCAGACCGTAAACATCTGCGACCGCCTCAACCAGATCTCCCGCTGCGGGATCCGGATACAGGCGAAGACTGCCGATATCCGTCGCCGCGAGCGCCGTCTTGATCGCATTGGAGGGCGGATAGGGGTTTTCATTGGTATTCAGCTTGATTACGTTTCTCTCCCTGGGCTGTTCACCGGGAACATAGGGCACAACTTTGCGAATATTATTTTCCCAGCTCATACTTTGCAGCAAGCCTCCTGAATCCCGGCAGTGAATTCTCAATTGTCTCATGGGCAACGCAGTATGCAATTCTCACCCAGCCGCCGCAGCCGAAGCTGGAACCGCCTACGATCAGGATGTGCTCCTCCTTTGCCGCAGCTACGAACTCCTTCTCATCCTCAACCGGAGATTTCATCCACAGATAGAATGCTCCGTCCGGCTTCACGCAGGTAAAGCCGGCCTCAGTCAGCGCGCTGTAGAGCAGCTGTCTGTTTTTGTCATAATATGCCACATCTGTCTTCGCATCCAGGCATCTTGCAACCGTGCGCTGCATGATGGAAGGAGCGTTTACAAAGCCGAGGATTCTGTTCGCCGTATTGGCCGCAGAGACAAAATTATCAAAATCAGCAAGCTCGGACGGCATGACCAGATAGCCGATTCTCTCTCCCGGAAGAGAGAGGGATTTGCTGTAGGAATAGCCTACGATCGTATCGCGGTAAAAATCAGGCAGCCAGGGCACTTCCACTCCGTCAAAGGCAAGCTCACGGTAGGGCTCATCCGAGATCAGATAAATATCTGTTCCGAATTCCTTCTCCTTTGCCTCCAGAACCTCTGCTACTTTGCGGATGGAGTCTGCCGTATAGACGACACCCGTCGGATTATTCGGCGTATTGATGATGACCGCACGTGTCCTGTCCGTGATCTTTTTGGCAAGATCCTCCGCATCCGGCTGGAATGTATCCGGATCGGTGGCTGCCTCCACAAGCACACCGCCGAAATTTCCCGTATAGGAACGGTATTCGCCGAAGTAAGGTGTAAAAGTTACGACCTCATCGCCCGGATTCAGAATGGTCTTCAGAACGACATTCATACCGCCGGCAGCTCCGACCGTCATCAGCAGGTTTTTCTCTGTGTAACTCGTTCCGTAGAGCTGATTCAGATGCTGCGCAATTGCGCTTCTTACATCCTCATAGCCGGAATTGCTCATATATCCGTGAACAAGAACCGGATCCTCGGAATCCAGGATTTCCTTCATTGCTTCTTTTACTTCCGCCGGTGCCGGCACATTCGGATTGCCAAGGCTGAAATCATAGACATTTTCCGCTCCGAATTCCGCTGCCATCTTCTTGCCTTCTTCGAACATGGCACGAATAGCGGAACTGTTTTTTACAAAACCGACCATTGCATTTGAAATCATCGACTGCTCCTTCCTGCGACTGTCTGCGCATCGATCATAGTGAACGTTCCGGAAAATGAAAACACGCATCCGTATACGCTGTGTTTTCATTTCCGGAATCTGATTATTCTACGGTAAGTTTGCGGAAATTCTTCTTGCCTCTGCGAAGCAGGATGTCACCGCCGGCAATTTCATCTCTTGAAATCGTCTCAAACAGATCCGTCACCTTGCGGTCACCGATCTTAACACCGCCCTGCTGGATCGCGCGTCTCGCCTCACCGTTTGAGGTGACAAGACCTGCCTTCACCAGCGCGCCGATGATTCCGATAGCACCGTTTTCAAAATCCTCATCATGAAGAACGGTCGTCGGGATCTCTGCCGCAGCACCGCCGCCGAACAGTGCCTTTGCGGCATCCTGTGCCTTCTGAGCTTCTTCCTTTCCGTGAACCAGCTCTGTCAGCTCAAAGGCAAGGATCTCCTTTGCCTTGTTCAGCTCGCTGCCCTGCCACTGATCCATCTCATCGATCTGCTCAAGCGGAAGGAAGGTCATCATGCGCAGGAACTTAAGGACATCCGCATCATCCACATTTCTCCAGTACTGATAGAATTCGTAGGGAGATGTTTTTTCCGGATCCAGCCATACAGCGCCGCCTGCAGTCTTGCCCATCTTTGTTCCGTCATGCTTCAGCAGGAGGTTGATGGTCAGTGCGTGCGCATCCTTTCCCAGCTTCTTTCTGATCAGCTCCGTACCTGCGAGCATGTTGCTCCACTGGTCATCACCGCCGAATTCCATGTTGCAGCCGTAATCCGTGTACAGCTTGTAGAAGTCATAGCCCTGCATCAGCATGTAGCTGAATTCCAGGAAAGAAAGACCCTTCTCGAGACGATTGACATAGCAGCGCGCACGCAGCATGTCATTGACAGAGAAGCACGGTCCGATATCTCTCATGAACTCAAGGAAGTTCAGATCTCTCAGCCAGTCTGCATTATTGACCATCTGTGCCTTGCCCGGTCCGAATTCGATAAAGCGGCTCATCTGAACCTTGAACTTCTCGCAGTTCGCATCGATCTGCTCCACTGTCATCATCTTTCTCATATCCGAGCGTCCGGAGGGATCGCCGATCATTCCGGTACCGCCGCCTACCAGGGCGATCGGTGTATTGCCTGCCATCTGAAGACGCTTCATCAGCAGCAGCGCCATAAAATGTCCGACATGCAGGGAATCAGCCGTCGGGTCAAAGCCGATATAGAAGGTTGCCTTGCCGTTATTGACAAGCTCGCGGATTTCTTCTTCATTTGTAACCTGGGCGATCAGTCCTCTCGCCTTCAGTTCCTCATAGATCTGCATCATTTTTCTCCTTTGATTAAAAAATAATAAAATCCTTTATTCTTAAGTACGCATAAATGCGAACGGATCCTCGTCTGTCAGAAAATGAGCCAGCATATAGGCACAATTTGCCGCCATCGGCTCCTCTCTCAGAATTCTTCTCGCTTCCTCTCTGTCTGCGAGAACGACCTCTATTTCCTCTGTGTCCTCAAGGTGCTGATTTTTAATATCGCCCTCGGCATATCCGTAAACAAAGGCACAGCTCTCATCTGTCATCCCCGTACTGTTATAGCGGGGCACCTCATACATAGGGTCAACGGGCACGACCGTCAGCTTCAGTCCCGTCTCTTCCTCCAGCTCGCGCACCGCAGCCTCATGATATTCCTCTCCCGGCTCCACAAGTCCCGCGGGGAACTCGTAGACAAAGTCTCCCAGCGGCCAGCGGAACTGGCGGATCAGAACGACCCTGTCATGCTGTTCTCCGGCAAGCGCATACATCACAACGCCGTCCGGAATGATCTCTTTGTGCGAGAGCTGCATATCCTGCGGACTTTTTGCGCGGGAGGCAACGTAGTACTTTCCCGGTTCACCGGTCTTTTTGGTAGTGTCGAGCTCGTACAGATTCAGAAACCTGTTATTCGTCATCTGATGAATCTTGTTGATTTTTCCCATTTTCCTGCTCTTTCATGATCATGCTGTAGATGCCGTCTCTCCGCTTTTTACGGAAAAGACGGTACGGACACACCGCCGGCAGGCAGCCCGCCTGCTTTTTAGTGAGAATATGCCGTGCACAAAATGTGCACGGCTGCTCTTGTCAATAATGAATAAATACAGGCGTTCCGACGCTGACATTGGTGAAGATCTCCTCTGCTGCAGAGGAAGGCGTGTTAATGCATCCGTGAGAACCGTCTGACAGGTAGGCATTACTGCCGAACTCCCAGGAATCTCTCCAGGTGCAGTCATGGATTCCCTGACCGGAATTGTTGAAACGCATCCAGACAGCAACATCGACCTCATATCCCTGGACCTCATAGGTACCGAGTGTGATGTTTCTGGCCTTGTCCGTGATGTAGAACACTCCGTGGCGCGTTTCCGTATCGCTGCTGTCGGCAGATCCCGTAATTACGTCTGTAGAGACCAGCACCTCGTTATCGACGACCAGCCACATATGCTGTTTTGTGGTATCCACCTCAACATAGGTGCTTCCCAGTCCCCAGTTATCGGAGCCGGTTCCCTCATGCGAGTAGGAAGGAGAATTTTCCTGCACCTCTCCGGCATTGAGATTATCGATGATCGTGCTGTAAGTTGCATCCTGATCGACGGTATAGCCGTAAGTTCCGTCCGAACCGCTGACGGAAGCGGTGCCGCCTCCCATAGACTCTATCTCAAAATACGTATGATAAGTATTATAAGTATCCGCCCATCCGGACACAAGACTGCTTACGGCATCTGTATCGATCACAGCCTGCCCGTCCTCCAGCTTCAGAAGAGAGCTGACAGTTGACGAATCCAGTGTCTCGTTCTGATTATAGAAAGAATAAGTAGATCCGGCCGCGCCCATATAGGCATTCCAGGTATTCATTTCGTTGTTCAGAGTCTCATCGGTACTCAGTATTTCCGGATCTGTTCTGAAATCCGTCAGATCGACCTCTTCCGTCATATACTGGATCGCATTTCCGACTGCCTGTGCTGCAGCATCCGCATCAATGGTGGAACCCATTACCTCCGGAACGATCACGGCATACCCGTTCTCATCCAGATCAAAGTAGGCATTTTCCGGAGCTGCCATATTTTCCTCATGGAAGGCCTTATTGGCATCGATTGCCTCCGCGAGCACTTCCTGATCATAAGAGACCTGGAATTTCACATCGTAGATCTTCTCTTCCGAAGTATTGGCCGCCCACAGCATTGCGGACTGTGCCTTCAGGATATCGTCTACATTTTCACCGTTCAGAAATTCCAGACTCAGGTTTTCTCCCGGGATCGATGACTGATTGCCGTCGCAGTCCGTGACGGTCAGAGTATAGCTGCGGCTCGCTTCCAGCAGCTTTGTCTTTGCCCTTCCTGCGGACATCCATCCGACTGACACTCCGTTAACCGTTGTGTTCGGAAGAAAATGAAATGAGAAAAACAGTGCCGCCGCAAGATAAAGAAGAACCACAACACTCAGGGCGATCAGTATCACAGAGCCTGCGGAGTGTTTCTCTTTTTCTTTTGTTCGACCAGCGCGTCTTTTGCGTATGATCGATTTTGCATTTACTGCCATTCTTCCTCCTCTTCTTTTTTGCTTGGAGATACCCGCGAGCATCATGCCCCGACGGGTTTTTATTTTATTTCAGCAACGATAGCGCACCGGAACTTTTTCTTTCCGCTGCGCCCCCTCATGCTCCCCTGAAGGTACCCCCGGCGATCCAGCAATCCCTGGACGAAAATGAGTATGTGCACCAGATGCGGATCAGCAAAGCCATGCGGCAGTGCCCCCTCCCGGAACCGGAAATACCACTTCTATAGTATCTCATACGTTTCATAAATGCAAGTCAGGCAGTTTTTCGCGTCCGTTTCCATTCTTGTGAAAAATGTACAAAAGAGCCGTATGCCTTTGCATGCAAGCATGCGGCATACGGCTCACTGATTTCTTTTCTCCGGAATGATTATGCGCTGTACTTCGTCAACTGATCGTAAGCTGCCTGGGTCTTAACGGCATAAACAAACTGTGCCTCTGAGACTCCGTCCTCCAGAACCGCTTCCTTGGACTCATAATCCGAGCTTACAAGCACAACTTTCTCCGCCTCTGCAAATTCATCACTGTCAGAAGTAATTCCCTCCGCTGCAAGGACCGCCTCTGCGATCAGCTGAGACTTGGTCGCCTCCTTTGCATACTCCTGAAGGTTCTCTTCCGTAATACCATAGGTCTCCATGAATGCATCCACCTCCATGCTGTAATAGGAGGCATAGCTTGCATACATATCCTTCTCGACCTGTACCCACATATCAATATAGGAGGAGGGGTACTGTAAAACCGTTGAGCTGTTCATCAGTTCCTGGAAAGCATCCTCCGGAGTTTCCTTGTAGACAGAATTGACCGTAACTTCAAAAGTAGCATCCTGTCCTGCCAGCTCTTCCGCGGAATAGTTTTCCGGGAATGTGACTTCCACTGTCACCTGATCTCCTGCCTTTGAGCCGATCAGCTGATCTTCGAATCCGTCAATGAAGGAGCCTGAACCGAGGATCAGATTGTAGTTCTTGCCGGAGCCGCCGTCAAACGCCTCTCCGTCGCGGTAGCCCACGAAATCGATATTTGCGGTATCTCCTTCTGCGGCTTCCTCGCTGACGATTCCAAAGCCCTTGTATTCGCCGAGTTCGATAAAGTCACTCACTGTATCCTCTGAAGGATCCTCATCCACGACTTCGGCGTCATCCACAGCAGATACTGCCTCTGACTCTGCGCCGTCCGCAGTGCTTTCTGTACCTTCCGCAGTGCTCTCTGTGCTCTCTGCAATGCTTTCCGTGCTCTCTGCTGCAGAAGATGCCGTAGATTCGCTTTTTGCCGCAGAGCCGCAGCCTGCAAGGGCAACGACAGCGCACAGTGCCGCTGCCGCTAATTTCTTATGAAACATGTTTCTTCCTCCTTACTTGTCTCCGCCGCAGTAAGCGGCAGATCTTTCCAATACGCCGGACCGAAGTTCCGCGCGCGTTTCTGTCCATTCTATCTCAAAGGAATCAAACAGGCAAGGGTTCACACTGTGAACAAAGTGTGTTCAAATCTCTTCTCACCCCGATCAGAGATCGCGGTATCCCCTCGGCGTCACCATACTTCCCCCGATATTTTCGGTGTTTTCATTTCCGATAAAGACTGTGGTAAACATATCCGCCTCATAAGTAAGGAGTTTTTCCAGCGTCATGACCTCACAGACCTCACCTTCCCTGCCGATATTTTTTGCCGCGCCGCAGACCGTGTCTCCGGACAGCTCCTCCATCAGGATCCTGACTGCTCGGGCAAGATATCCGCTGCGGGACCGGCTCTCCGGATTATAGAGGCAAATGCAGAAACCGCCTCTTGCCGCAAGACGCAGGCGTTTTTCAATGTGCTCCATGGGCGTGAGCCTGTCACTTAAGGAAATGACCGCAAAATCTCCGGTAAGCGGAGATCCGAGAAGTGCCGCACCGCTTAAGGCAGCCGTCACGCCCGGAATGACGCTCACCGAAACCTCCGGGTAATCCTTTGCGAGAGCAAGAACCGGCGATGCCATGCCGTACACGCCCGCATCTCCGCTGCAGACCAAGGCAACGCGCTTCCCCTCATCCGCAGCCGCAAGGGCTGCTCTGCATCTCTCCGTCTCCCGCATCATCGGCGTAGATAAGAATTCTTTCTCGGGGAAAATCTCCCTGATAAGCTCCACGTAAACCGTATAGCCGACGATCAGGTCCGACTCCACCAGAGTCTGCACGGCAAGTCCGGTAAGCTGGGATTCCTCTCCCGGCCCGATTCCTACAACTGATAATCTTTTCCGATCTGTATGCATAGTTCTTTCCTCTTTATGTTTCAGGAAAAATCAACTGCGGCAGCCATAAGCGCAAGCGCAGCTGTCACACCGTTTTTCGCATATTTTTTCACGAGCAGCCTGCCGCCTTCCCCCGAGGCGAGCACCGCTGCCCGCTCGCAGACATTATCCGCTCCGGTCGTCTTCAGTACAAAGTCAGAGGAGGTAAAATCCCCGGGAAGCCCCATCAGCTGCTCCGCAGAGTACGTATAAAACGGGACCTCCAGCCTGCCGGCCAATTCCCGCAGGGCGGCCTCATCCTTCTTCAGATCAACGGAAGCGATGCAGGCAGCCGCTTCCTTCGGAATGCATTCCCGCTCAAGAAGCGTCTCCACCGCATCGGCAGCCGCCTGAAGAGGCACCCCCTTCCGGCACCCGATGCCGATCGAGATACATCTCGGCACAAGAAACAGTGTCTTCGGAAAAAGCGTAAATCGTGTGGAATACGAGACACAGACCCCGTATTCTCTGCTCTGTTTTCCTGTTCTGACCGGACCCGCTTCCGGATCATAGAGGCCGTCCGGCAGAGTGCCGTACACAGGGAACAGAGAGAAAAATCCCACTGCTTTTTCATCCGTGAGCTCTGCGGAAATTTCTTTGGCAAAAGAAAAAGGCAGCATAGCGTAACCATGCTCCGCGGCATAGGCATCCACGCTGAAGAGCCGGTTCCTGTCTGTCGCGGTCGTGATCACCGGCTGTGCTCCGGAGAGTTCCGCCAGCACCTGCGCCAGTTCATTCGCTCCACCGATATGACCGGACAGGAGTGAAACGGAAAATGCCCCTGTCTCATCCAGAACCACAACCGCCGGATCTGTCCTTTTGTCCCTGACAAAGGGGGCGATTGCCCGCACGGCAATACCGCAGGCACCGATAAAAACCAGGGCATCACTGTCACGGAAGGCCTTTTCCGTCCACTCTCCCAAAGATTCCGTCACTCTGACTGCGTTTCCCTCTGACCCGCGGCCGCTTTTGATAAAGCAGGAAGTCTCATCGTCGGGGCGAAGTGCCTCCGCAAGACGCTCCGCAAGCCGTGCTCCCCTGTTCGTAAAGCTGATGAATTTTATTTTCATGACTGCGCGCTCCCCTTCCGCACTTCTTTTTTCAAGAAAGGCAGGGAAACCTGAGAGAGCACGATCGCAATAAACATCAGTATGCAGCCGGATATTTCCCTCAGGGTCAGAGACTGACCGAGAAGCACCCATCCGCTCAGGGCTCCGAATACACTTTCCATGCACATCGCAAGGACCGCCTTGGACGGATTGATATTTGTCTGTCCCACGATCTGCAGCGTATAACCCACGCAGCTGCTCATGATTCCCGCATAGGCAATGGACGGAATCGCTGCGATCACCGCATCGATCTCCGGCGTCTCTGTCAGAACCATTGCGATCGTGGAGAACACCGCTGTGGATAAAAACTGCATTCTGGAAAGCCGGAATCCGTCCACATGCGTCACGAAGCGGTCAATGCACAGGATCTGAACGGCAAAGAGCACCGCACACAGAAGTGTCCATGCATCCCCGTTATTCATTCCCTCCGCTCCGGTCAGGCAGAGCAGATACAGTCCGATGAGGGACAGCAGGATGCAGAACCACATTTTCCTCTCCGGTTTTCTTCCCATGGGAATTGAAAAGATCGGAACGATCACCACATAGAGTGCCGTAATAAAGCTGCTCTTCGCAGTCGTCGTGTAGGCGATCCCGATCTGCTGGGATGCACTGGCGGCGAACAGGACCAGTCCGCAGAGTCCCCCCGCCCAGAGAAGTCTCTTCCTCTGTGCTGAATTTGCCGGTGCCGGTGAAATGCCCGTCTTCCTGATCACGATTCTGTCTTTTACCATGATCACAGGGGTCATGACGACTACCGCAAGCCAGCTTCTTCCCGCAAGATAGGTAAAGGGGCCCACCAGCTCCGCTCCGACGCTCTGTGCGACGAATGCCGTTCCCCAGATAAATGCCCCCATCAGCAAAAGTCCCAGATGGGTGATTTCGTATTTTCTTGATATCATGTAATGCCTCGTATCGCTCGACTTTTCTCTTTCTCAGTCTGTTTTTCGGTCCGTCATCTCCGTGTGCGGAGCCCGATCGCGAGCAGCTGCTAAAACGCCTTCCCTGGCACCGCGGAACAGCACGCTCTGTGCTGCCGTTTCGGATGCCGCCCTCAGCGCCTCCGCAAAGGATCCGCCAGTCTTCTGATAATAGCAGAAGGCGCCGTGGAACACATCTCCCGCACCAAGTGTATCTACCGCCCGAACCCGGGGCGGCTGTATACTCCCGCTCTCATCCGTTCCCGTCTTTTGCCAGATAATTTCAGCCTCTCCCCCGGTCACTGCCGCATCTGACACCCCGTATCTGCGTGATGCCGTCAGAAAATCCTCCCCGCTTCCGGGATGACAATCCGCAGAAGCAATGGCAGTGTCTGCATTTTTTAAAAATTCCGCAGTGTGGGGCTTCCAGCTTCCGCAGTCAAGGATCACCTGTTTCCCGAGCTCATGTGCATCCCGCACCGCGCGCAGACAGAGCTCCGGAAGATTGGTATCGAAGAAGCAGAATTCCGCCTCGCAGATCTCCTCCCGGGAGAGCAATTTACCGCAGCGGTAGCTGTGCTGTCCGCTGAAGATCGTGCGGCTGCCTGTCGCTGTATTTACAATAATAGAGGAAATACAGGCTGACTCTCCCTCCTCCGCAAAATCAAGAACGCGCACACCGTACCGGTTTTCCAGAAGATCGCGGATCATCCTTCCCGTGCTGTCCGACCCGATACAGGTGGCAAGCACTGCCTCTCCTCCCAGAAGCGAGTAAGTAACGGCAGCATTTGCCGCCGGACCGCCCACATCTGTCAGAAAATTCAGTGTCTTAGATTTTTTATTTTCTTCAGGATAGCTGTCCTGATAATAGATCACATCGAGACCGGTCAGTCCCGCAAACAGTCCGCTCATCGCAGTTCCTCCAGCAGCTTCATTTTTCTGCCTTTTCTGTCCTTTTGAAACCGTGCATGATTTCTGCGAATACTCTCCGATAGTCTGAACTCCCGCGAAGCAAGTGCACCTTCCCGAAGCGTCGCTTCATAGGCATCCAGCTCCGCGCAACGCTTCCGAAGAAGATCGATCTGCCGGACAGCACGGGCTTTCTCTGCCGCCTCCCGCACGGACCGCATGCTCTCCGCAATTCGCTCCGCGCTCCGCTGCATCTGCTCCCTGTGCCTGCGCGCCTCAAAGAGCACCTGTCCGACCGTATCCCTTTTCCACCTGTACACATAAGAAAGAGCACGGAATCCGCATTTTCTTCCGCTTGAAAATAAAACATACAGCGGTTTTTGACCAAACACTTCCAGATGATCCCGATAAAAATCCCTGCAGAAATAGGTGCGAAGAACCTGCTCCGGCTCTCCCTCTCCTCCAAGGGCATTGGCAAGAAATTCCAGGTTCTCCGGAAGTCTGTCCCTGCCGTATATTGCAGAGAGAAAACGTTCCAGCTCAAGCAGGATCTCCCCGCCGGCTATCGCATCCGCGGGGACAGGCAGACAGTTTGCCTGCACCGGACGATAGCTGCGGTATTTTCTGCTGTCCCAAATACCGCCGTCATAGATGATTCCGGGTGTATCCAGAGAGTATCTTCCGAACATACACCCCACCGCATACTGCAGAAAGCTCCTCACCGCAGTCTGCTTCGTCATCAGATAAGGACTGCACTGCATATCTCCGGAGGCCTCTGCCGCCGTATCATAAATGCGGTGAACCGCGACCTCGCTTTCCGGCACCTCTGCGGATATCTCCAGACCGTAATGCTCAAGAAACAGTCTGTTCAGTTTTTCTTCATTTTCCCGCAGGCGCACAAAGCGCACATGACACTCCGTCCTCCATGCACGGTACGCCTCCTCCGCTGTCTCGTGATATCCGCTGAGCATGGGATGCCTTTGGAACTCCGGTGACAGCTCACCGGAATCTCTGTCCTCCTTCACAAGCTGAAGACATTCTGCGGCAAGCTCTGACGCCTCCCGCTTTTCCGCATCCGAGAGCTTCGGCACGGGAATCTTCTCCCGATCCTGCGGTGTAACGGAACCCGATACGCGGTAGACCTCCCGCCATTCGCGGAACACCCTGCTGTTCACGTAAGCAAGCAGCCATCTTTTGTCCTCACCTTCCGGGAGGAGTCTGTCCGCAGAACCGTCCGGATCATATGCATACGGAAAGCAGGCGCTGCTTCCCGCAGGCACGGTTTCCCAAAGCAGGTTCTCCGTCTCCCCCTGAAGCTCAGACTCTGCATAGGCCCGGATCATTTTTTCACTCAGCCAAAATGCACAGGGGCTTCCCGGAAGTCCGGAAAATTCAGCCTGATCCTTCACATATCTGCGTGAGGGACTTCTCATCGCCCTCTCCTGTTCAGAGTCTGTATGCAGATCTGTCAGCCTGATATACTCACCGGAAAAATGTGAGGTCTCTCTATTTCTGATCAGAACGGCTGTCTGACAGCTGCCGTCCGCCTTCTCTCTCCCTCCCAGATGCAGCATGCACATCAGTTCTTTCCGAAGGAGCTCTGTTCTGAACTCCGCATAGGAAGACCGGAAGAAGGGCGCATCCTCCGTCAGTACGGCAAGCAGTCCGTTCTCATTTGTAAGCTCCAGCCCTCTTGCATGAAATGCACTGCCAAGGCCCGCTCCCGGATAGGACTTCTCAAGGGTCTCCGCAAAGTCTCTCTCCAGTTCGGACAGCTGCAGACAAGCGGGATGGGCAAGAACAAGATCATAGCTGCCTCCGAGGATATCCGCCTCTCTCAAAAGCGGTTCCACGCACTCTTTTACCAGTCTCTGATCATACTGCTCAAAAATCGTCTCGTAAAAGGCATCCCGGATCACGCGCAGTCTTTCCTCTAATACCGTGAGATCATCCGCACGCACGCGGCACAGGCTTCCGAGACGTTCCGCTTCCCCCAGATCGGAAAACAGTGCTGTGAGTGCATCCCGAATCTCCTCGTTTCCGTCCGCAACAAAGTCCTCCATCTCTTTTGTAAGGCCGCTGCCTCCGAAGGGAACACCGATATTCACTCTGCAGGAATCTCCTGACAGCTCCGGTGCATAGCTGCGGGCTTTCAGGACCAGTGCGATCCGGCAGATCTGAGCCGCGCGCTCATTCAGCTCAAACCCGGTTAAATTCTTCCGCAGGATCAGCTGAGCTGCCGCAGAAGCAGTATATCCTTCCTGTATATAATATGGCATCAGCACATCAAAGGCCGCAAGAAGCAGCGCTCCCGATCCCGCACAGGGATCCAGGATCCGGATCTCCTCCGGCCATTTTCCACTCCCGTTATCCCGGGTCTTCTTTTCTCTGCTTATGTGTTCCAGGGCACTTTCCGCCAGAAACCGGGCGATCCACGAAGGCGTGCATTCCCCGGATACAGCCGCGGAAAGCTCCGGTCCTATGCACTTCTTTTTCCTGAGCCGCGCATAGGCACGCTGTTTCTTTTCCGACTCATAGTCCTCGTAGATCCATCCTAGAATGTCTGCATTTCCATGCTGTCCGAGCAAAAAAGCATCCCCCGGGATATCCCGGGCAAGTCTGCGGACAAGGCTTCCCTTATCGGTCACATGCGGCCTGAAATATTTCTCCAGCGGATCTGAAGCAGCCGGAAACAGCTCCGGGAACCGATCATGAAGATCATGACACAAATGAAAAAACAGCAGCCGGAAGATCCCGTCCATATCCCCTGAGAAGATCAGACTGTAAAGCTGCTCCTTCTCACGTGAACTTAAGAGCAGCCCGCACTCAAAAGGGCTTCGCACGGCATCGGGAAGAGTTTCCCTGGGATCAGTAGAAGAAAACAGACTCATCTTAATAGGAAGACTTCCGTTCTCTTCCAGGATCCGGACCGTGATCAGCCGGTGAAACCACGTATATGCAATTTTTTCCACATCGGCATCCTTCAGATGCTGTGCTCCCCTGCTCTCACGGATCTCACCGATCAGAGTTCTCCGTGCCCAGACGGAAAAATTCTTTACTGCGGCTCTCTTCAAAACACGCCTCCGACTGTCTATTTTACGTTTCCTTTTCCGGAATCGCGAGCGAATCCAGAATATTCTATCACAATCCTGTACGGCAGGGAAAGACGGATCGTACTCAGCTTCCTCATCACGCAGAGAAGACATACCGCACTCAGTTTCCTCTTCACGCAGAAAAAACGAATCGCACACCTTTTTAACGTAAAAAAAGAGGAGACTCACCTGCAAGATCAGGTAAATCCCCTCTATATCATACTCGCTGTACGAAAAATGCTTCTTTGTTTCGGCGATCCGCCAAATCATCAGCCTATCGAAAACGCATTCAGAATCATCTTCGCGACTTCCGTCATCGGTGTGGATGTCTCCATGGAACGCTTCTGAAGGAAACGATATGCCTGTTCCTCCGTCATGTCGCTCTTCTCCATGATCATTTCCTTCGCATCGGTGATCAGCTTCTGATCCCCCTCGGATCTCACCTTCACAGTTCTGTTCAGAGACCTTCGCTCGTCCATTTGCATCAGAATACGAAGGGATCCGCTCAGCTCTCCGCCCCGGATCGGAACCGGAAGAGTGAATACATCGCAGTCGGAAAATTCGTAAAGATTATATTGACGATCCAGAATCAGGAAATACGCAAGATCGCCCAGCTCCTCCACCAGCTCGATCGTCTGCATATCGGGCATTCTGCTCTGCGCGATGACGATGCCTCCGCCCATCAGCTTGATGTTTCGGATCACCTCGTCCCCGCTTCGACAGTATCCGCGCACTTCAATGCTGCTGTGCTCCAGGATGGTGCGGATCGAATTCTGAAGTTTTTCATTTGCGATCGCCACCAGAATTCCAGCCATTACGCTCCCTCCTCTCTATGACAGGAAGCAGATCCGGCACTGCTAACGCGTACCTTCCGAAAGATGCGTGCATCTGAAATGAACACATCTTTGCACTCCGACATCAGATCAATAAGTTACCATATAGCGGTCAAGCTCCCACTGGCTGACGCTTGTCCGGTAAGCATCCCATTCCTTCTGCTTGCCGATCTTGTACTGTGTATACACATGGCTGCCAAGGGTATCTTTCAGCAGCTGATCCTTGGAAAGTTCCTTCATTGCCGCTCTCAGATCGCCCGGAAGAGAATCAATGCCGTTTTCTTCACGTGTCTCCTCATCCATTGCAAAGATGTTATCCTGAACTTCATCCGGCGGAGTCATTCCCTTCTCGATACCGTCGAGACCTGCCATCAGGCAGACAGCCAGTGTCAGATACGGGTTGCAGGAAGGATCCGGGCATCTCAGCTCAACACGGGTTGCGGAGCCTCTTGCTGCCGGAACACGGATCAGAGCGGAACGGTTGGATGCGCTCCATGCCAGATAGCACGGTGCTTCATAGCCCGGTACCAGTCTCTTATAGGAGTTTACAAGCGGATTTGTAATGGCAGACATGCCCTTTACATGTGTCAGCAGTCCGGCGATAAAGCTGTAAGCCTCTTTGGAGAGCTGTCTCTCATCGCTTTCATCAAAGAAGATGTTCTTTCCGTCGCGGAACAGGGACATGTTGACATGCATACCGGAACCGTTTACACCAAAGATCGGCTTCGGCATGAAGGTTGCATGCAGTCCGTTCTTCTTTGCGATCACCTTAACGCCCAGCTTGAAGGTCATGATCTTATCTGCGGTTGCCAGCGCATCGCCGTATTTGAAGTCGATCTCATGCTGTCCCTCTGCTACCTCATGGTGAGAGGCCTCGATCTCAAAGCCCATCTTTTCAAGGTTCAGGCAGATCTCACGTCTTGTATCACTGCCGTGATCAAGCGGAGCAAGATCGAAGTATCCCGCATCATCTCCGGTCTCTGTAGTCGGTCTTCCCTTCTCATCTGTCTCAAACAGGAAGAACTCGCATTCCGGACCGACATCAAATTCATAACCCATAGAAGCGGCCTTGTCGATCGCCTTCTTCAGGACATATCTCGGATCACCTTCAAACGGTGTTCCGTCCGCATTATGAACATCGCAGATCAGTCTTGCAACCTTGTGATGCTGCGGTCTCCACGGCAGGATCGCATAGCTGTCAAGATCCGGGTACAGATACTGATCAGACTCATAAATTCTCGCAAAGCCCTCGATGGAACTTCCGTCGATCATGATCTGGTTGTTGACAGCCTTCTGCAGCTGGGAACGTGTGATCGCAACGTTCTTCATCTGACCGAAAATATCTGTAAACTGCATACGGATAAACTCGACATCTTCCTCCTCTGCCATTCTGAGGATGTCTTCCTTCGTGTATTTGCTCATAATCCTTTTCTCCTTTCATCTCTGCAGGGCTTTAAAGCTTTATGCTCCGGAGTGGCCTCGATATCGGCTTGCGACGATCGCCTCATCCCCCGCCTTTTGTACTCCGGTTCCGGCCGCTCCGAAATGCCTCCATCCTTTTTGCTAAAACAAAAAGGGCAGCGGCATCCCTTGAGAGGAGCACCGTTGCCCTTGTTCTTCATGGCGCCATTTTATGACCGCTCCGGTTCTTTGTCAACTGCGACTTTTGTATTTTTTCCGAGACAATCTTTTTACAAGTTTGCCGGCTTTTACAAATTCTGCCCGCAGCTCTTAAGCTTTTGACTCCGCAGCCGCACGGATAAAGCCGCTGAAAAGCGGATGCGGACGGTTAGGTCTTGACTTAAATTCCGGGTGTGCCTGGGTCGCGATATAGAAGGGATGATCCGGCAGCTCACACATCTCCGCAATTCTGCCGTCCGGAGACTGTCCGGAGAGATTCATTCCGCCCTTCTCCAGCACCGGCCTGTACTCGTTATTGACCTCATAGCGATGGCGGTGCCGCTCGGAAATTTCCGCTGTTCCATAGAGCTTCTCAGCAAGTGAACCGGCGGTCAGACGGCAGGGATATGCGCCCAGTCTTAAGGTTCCTCCGATATCGGTGATGCCGCTCTGATCCGGCATGAGGTCAATGACAGGATGCGCCGTCTCCTCCGAAAATTCCGCACTGTCAGCGTCGGCAAGTCCGCACACATGTCTCGCAAATGAAATAATCGCGACCTGCATGCCGAGACAGATGCCCAGATACGGCACCTTTTGTGTGCGGGCATAATCCGCGGCTGTGATCATGCCCTCGATACCGCGGCCGCCGAAGCCGCCGGGCACAATGATTCCGTCTATACCCGCGAAGGTCTCCTCCGCATTTTCCGGGGTCAGGAGCTCTGAATCAATCCAGGAAATATCCACCTCCGCGGCATTTGCAATGCCGCCGTGCTTCAGCGCCTCCACGACACTTAAGTAGGCATCGTGCAGGGTAATATATTTTCCGACAAGTGCGATGCGAACCGTCTTTTTCGGTGCATGCAGAACCTCAGCAAGCTGCTTCCAGTCCTCCAGATCAGGTTCCGGGCAGGGCAGCTTCAGACACTGGCAGGCAACCTCCGCCAGGTGCTCGCGTTCCATCATGAGCGGTGCCTCATAAAGATACTCACAATCCAGATTCTGCAGTACATGCGTGTTGGGCACGTTGCAGAACAGAGCGATCTTGTCCTTGATATTCTGTTCGATCTCCAGCTCGGAGCGCAGAACCAGCACATCCGGCTGCAGACCCATAGCCTGCATGGACTTGACCGCCATCTGGGTCGGCTTTGTTTTCATTTCCTGGGAGCAGCGCAGGTACGGAAGGAGGGAGACCATGATGAGCATGGCATTCTCGCGACCGACCTCCTGCTGAAACTGACGGATCGCCTCTAGGAAGGGCTGGGATTCGATATCTCCGACCGTTCCGCCCACCTCGATGATGGCGATCTCCTGCTTTTTTCCGGGGGTTCCCTGATAGAAGCGGCTCTTGATCTCATTTGTGATGTGCGGGATGACCTGTACCGTTCCGCCGCCGTAATCTCCGCGTCTTTCCTTCTGCAGCACAGACCAGTAGACCTTGCCTGTCGTGACATTAGAATTATGATTCAGATTCTCGTCAATAAATCTCTCATAATGTCCGAGATCCAGATCCGTTTCCGTCCCGTCATCAGTCACAAAGACCTCGCCGTGCTGAATCGGATTCATGGTCCCCGGATCGATATTGATATACGGATCGAATTTCTGCATTGTGATCTCATAGCCTCTTGCCTTTAAGAGACGTCCGAGGGATGCCGCCGTGATGCCCTTTCCGAGTCCGGAGACGACTCCGCCTGTAACGAATACATATTTCACCGACATGGCTGTTCCTTCCTGCGCTGTACGCTGCTGATCATTGTATGTGTAACTCGTTTCTTTCTTCTTTGTTTTCAGGCATTTCGGATAATTATTCCGTCCTGTCTCATAAACAAGAGCAAATCCTATCACTGTAAAAAAGATTTTTCAACCCGTTTTTTCAAAATGCCGCCCGTACTTTCTTTGCATAGCATCCATACATTTTTTGAATATCAAAAAGTCCGGAAATATTCTTGACAGATTTCAGAACCGGTGATAACGTACCCGTAGAATTTATCTGCGCCGCAGAGAAAGCGGGCGGATAAAGCGTGATTCCCAGCGCCGGGAATTCATTGTGGCACCGCTGAAGGGCAGTCCGATCACTAGGTCGGACTGCCCTTTTTGTTTTATTTTCAGAGGCATTCATGAAACGATCCTTTCATACACGGAAGCGTTCATGAGCGCACGGCAGATAAAACAGGCGCGTGTCTCTTTTCATGTACTCCTGCGGGACAGCAAAAAATCCGTCCGCAGCAGGGATCTATGAAAAGAGCATTGAAAACCATCCCGGTCGGATCACCTGACAAAACAGAAATTTTACGGAAAGGAGGAGGCGTTGTTATGTGTTCGATAATGGGTTTTGAAATGAGGGGGATTCCGCAGAATAATGCGACAGAATATTTTCAGAAAACGGCCTCCCGCGGTCCCGATATGATGCGATTTGAGGAAGCCGGCAGCGGCTGGCTCGGTTTTCAGAGACTTTCGATCATGGGTCTGACTGATGAGGGAATGCAGCCGTTCCATATGGGCGGCGATATGGCAGTGTGTAACGGTGAGCTCTACGGCTTCCGAAGCGAAAAGAAGCTGCTCGAGGAAAAGGGGTACTCCTTTGTGAGTGATTCCGACTGTGAGATCATCCTCCCGATGTACCGGGAATACGGCACGGAGATGTTTCGAAAGCTCGATGCGGAATTCGCAATGATCCTCTATGACAGCCGGAAGAACTCTTTTATTGCCGCAAGGGATCCCATCGGCATCCGTCCTCTCTTCTACGGCTATTTAAGTGACGGCTCTGTGGTATTTGCAAGTGAGCCGAAAAACCTCGCAGGTCTCTGTCATGACGTACAGCCGTTCCCTCCGGGATGTTTTTATGAGGACGGCCGCTTTACAAGATATGCGGACCCGGCAGGTTTCGAAAAAATGAGAGATGTTTCCGCTGAGGAGGCGTCGGAAGGTATTCACGATCTTCTGACAAAAGGTATCGAGAAGCGTCTTGATGCAGATGCTCCGATCGGCTTCCTGCTCTCCGGCGGTCTTGATTCCTCTCTTGTATGTGCGGTTTCCGCCAAGCTTCTCAATAAACCGATCAGAACCTTTGCCATCGGCATGGATATTGATGCCATTGACCTGAAATACGCAAGGGAGGCTGCAGCCTATATCGGTGCGGATCACACAGACGTGATCATCACCCGTGATGACGTGATCGGAGCCCTGGAGGATGTGGTACATCTGCTCGGCACTTACGATATCACGACGATTCGTGCAAGCATGGGTATGTATCTCATCTGCAAGTGGATCCATGAGAACACGGATATCCGCGTTCTCCTTACGGGCGAGGTATCCGATGAGCTCTTCGGATACAAATACACAGACTTCGCTCCCTCTCCTTCGGAATTTCAGAAGGAAGCGGAAAAGCGGGTCCGGGAGCTTCATTATTATGATGTCCTCCGCGCGGACCGCTGTATCTCCGTGAACTCCATGGAGGCCCGCGTTCCCTTCGGCGATCTTGATTTTGTGGAGTACGTAATGAGCCTGAATCCCGCAATCAAGATGAACGTATACGGAAAGGGAAAATATCTCCTCCGGCACGCATTTGAGAAAGACCGCATTCTTCCGGAATCCATTCTCATGCGTGAGAAGGCAGCCTTCTCCGATGCGGTCGGCCACTCTCTGGTGGATGACCTCAAGGCGTATGCGGAAGAAACCTATACCGACGAAGCTTTTGAAGCGAAGAGAAAAACATATACACACGCACAGCCCTTTACCAAAGAGAGTCTTCTCTACCGCGAGCTCTTTGAGAAATATTATCCGGATATGTCCGATATGATCCCGGACTTCTGGATGCCGAACCGCACATGGCCGGGCTGCAACGTCAACGATCCGTCCGCACGCGTCCTCTCTAACTACGGCGCAAGCGGAGAATAATACGGATTCAGGAAGAAAGGATGAACGTTATGAAAGCATATACACCGCTGTACAATCCGCAGGAAGAGCATGATGCCTGCGGTATCGGAACGGTCGTCAACATTGACGGACATGCAGATTACCGCGTACTGGATGATGCCCTTCATATTGTGGAAAAGCTTGAGCACCGCGCCGGCAAGGATGCGACAGGAAAGGTCGGAGACGGCGTGGGCATTCTCACGCAGATCTCTCACGGCTTCTTCTCCCGTGCCTTGAAGCACTCCGATATCGATCTGCCCGGCAGAAGAGATTACGGAATCGGTATGTTCTTCTTCCCGCAGGACAAGGTAAAGAGAACCTTTGCCATGCGTATGTTTGAGGTCATCGCAGAAAAAAACGGACTTCCCTTCCTTGGATGGAGAAAGGTTCCCGTTCATCCGGAAATTCTCGGAGACGTGGCAAGAAACTGCATGCCGGAAATCATGCAGGGCTTTCTCGGTCGTCCGGCAGAGATCGGTCAGGGTCTTCCCTTCGACAGAAAGCTGTATGTGTGCCGGCGTGAATTTGAGCAGAGCTCCGAAGATACCTATATCTGTTCTCTCTCATCACGCACCATCGTCTATAAGGGTATGTTCCTGGTCAAGCAGCTCCGCAGCTTCTATGCAGATCTTCAGAGCAGGGATTACGAGACCGCCATTGCAATGGTTCACTCCCGTTTTTCCACGAACACCACTCCCAGCTGGGAGCGCGCACATCCCTACCGCATGATCGCACATAACGGCGAGATCAATACGATCCGGGGAAATATCGACCGCATGCTTGCCCGTGAAGAAACCATGTCCTCTCCGATCATGGAAAATGACGTGGAAAAGATCTTCCCCGTGGTCAACAAGTCCGGTTCCGACTCCGCGATGCTTGACAACACACTTGAATTCTTCTATATGAACGGCATCGATCTTCCGCTTGCGGTCATGATGATGATCCCGGAGCCCTGGAGACACAATCAGGCGATGACGGAAGAAAAGCGGGATTTCTACCATTATTATGCAACCATGATGGAACCCTGGGACGGTCCGGCTGCCATCCTCTTCACAGACGGTGATCTGGTGGGCGCCACACTCGACCGCAACGGTCTGAGACCCTCCCGCTACTACATCACGGATGACAACCGCCTGATCCTTGCCTCCGAGGTCGGTGTTCTTCCGATCTCCGCAGAACATATCGTCAAGAAATCGCGCCTCACACCGGGACGCATCCTGCTGGTCGACACAAAACAGAAAAAGATCATCACGGATGAGGAATGCAAGCATTCCTACGCTTCCAGGGCGCCCTACGGTGAATGGCTGGATCAGAATATCCGCCAGCTCTCCGAGCAGACGATCCCGAATAAAAAAATTCCGACTCATACGCCGGAGACAAGGAACAAGCTGTACAAGGTATTCGGCTATACCTATGAGGATGTAAAAAACGGCATTCTTCCCATGGCTGAAAACGGCGTGGAAGCGACTGCTTCCATGGGACACGATGTTCCCCTTGCGGTTCTGTCCGAAAAGCATCAGCCTCTGTTTTCTTATTTCAAGCAGCTGTTTGCGCAGGTCACCAATCCGCCGATCGACTCGCTGCGTGAAAAAATCGTCACGGACACGACTGTCTTTATCGGTTCAGACGGAAATCTTCTCGAGGAGAAGGGTGAAAACTGCCGCGTACTTGAGGTGAAGCACCCGATCCTGACCGGTGTTGACCTGCTGAAAATAAAAGCACTGCACCAGCCCGGACTTATGTCTCAGGTGATTTCTACATTATTCTATAAGAATACTTCCCTTGAGAAAGCACTGGAGCAGCTCTCGATCAGTGTCGACCGCGCTGTGAGCCGCGGATATAACATCATCATCCTCTCCGACCGCGGAGTAGATGAGACACATGTTCCGATCCCGTCTCTTCTTGCGGTATCTGCCGTTGAGCAGCACCTTGTCCGCACCAAAAAGCGCACTGCTGTTTCTATTATTTTAGAGAGCGGCGAGCCGAGGGACGTGCATCAGATGGCAGCTCTTCTCGGCTTCGGTGCACGCGCGATCAATCCGTACCTGGCACATGAGTGCATTGCCGAGCTGATCGACAACGGCATCCTGGATAAGGACTATCACACGGCAATCGCGGATTACAACAGTGCGATCCTCGGCGGCATCGTCAAGACAGCCGCAAAAATGGGTATCAGCACTCTGCAGTCCTACCAGTCGGCACGCATTTTTGAGGCGATCGGCCTCTCTAAGGATGTTATCGACAAGTATTTTACGGGGACTGTCAGCCGTGTCGGAGGAATCGGCCTGGATGAGATCTCCGAGGGCATCACCTATGCACATGATCACGCCTTTGATCCTCTGGGACTCGGTGTCGATACCTCTCTGGACAGCACAGGCTTCCATAAATTAAGAAGCGGAGATGACAAGGAGGACCACCTCTACAATCCGCAGACGATAATTGCGCTTCAGCAGGCGGTTCAGAGCGGAAGCTATGAACGCTTTAAAGAATATACCTCTATCATAGACAATGAGCTTCCGCATACTCTGCGCGGCCTGCTGGACTTTGCAAAGGCAAATGAGCCGGTTCCCCTTGAGGAGGTAGAACCTGCTTCCGAGATCGTCAAGCGCTTCAAGACCGGAGCCATGTCCTTCGGCTCTATTTCTCAGGAAGCCCACGAGACAATGGCGATCGCCATGAACCGCATCGGCGCAAAATCCAACACGGGCGAGGGCGGAGAAGCTGTATCCCGATACGGAACCGAGAAAAACAGTGCGATCAAGCAGGTGGCATCCGGACGTTTCGGTGTCACCTCCGCATATCTGAACAGTGCGAAGGAAATTCAGATCAAGATGGCTCAGGGTGCAAAGCCGGGCGAGGGCGGACATCTTCCGGGAAAGAAGGTTTATCCATGGGTCGCAGAGACAAGATTCTCCACCCCCGGTGTTTCCCTCATCTCTCCACCGCCGCACCATGATATCTACTCCATCGAGGATCTGGCGCAGCTGATCTATGATCTGAAAAATGCAAACAGACGGGCTCGCATCTCCGTCAAGCTGGTATCCGAGAACGGCGTCGGCACCATCGCCTCCGGCGTTGCAAAGGCAGGTGCCCAGGTCATCCTGATCTCAGGCTATGACGGCGGTACCGGAGCGGCCCCCCAGTCCTCCATCCACAATGCGGGACTTCCCTGGGAGCTGGGTCTTGCGGAAGCACACCAGACCCTGATCGAGAACGGCCTGCGTGACCGCGTCTGTCTGGAGACAGACGGCAAGCTCATGAGCGGCCGGGATGTTGCCATTGCATGTCTTCTCGGCGCAGAGGAATTCGGATTTGCCACTGCTCCGCTCGTATCCATGGGCTGTATGATGATGCGTGTCTGCAATCAGGACACCTGTCCGGTCGGAATCGCCACTCAGAACGAATGCCTGAGAAAGCGCTTCAGAGGAAAACCGGAATATGTCATTAACTTCATGATGTTCATGGCCGAGGAGCTTCGCGAGATCATGGCTTCTCTGGGCTTCCGTACCGTTGAGGAAATGGTCGGACGCACAGACTGCCTGAAATTTAAGGATAAGCAGATCACGAAGCGTGCCGAGCTCGTCGACATGTCAGGCATCATCGATCCGAAGTATGCCAAGTCACCGAGCCGTCACTTCCATCCGGAGAGTATCTACGACTTCCATCTGGAAAAGACGGTGGATGAGGCTGAGCTGCTTCCGAAGTTTGCGGATGCTTTGATCACCGGACGGCATCACGAGGAATCCGTTGCCATTACCAGTACAAACCGAACGGTCGGTACCATTCTGGGTTCCGAGATCACTGCCCGCTTCGGCAACAGACTGGAGGACGACACCTTCGTTGTCAACTGCACGGGCGGCGGCGGTCAGTCCTTCGGTGCTTTCCTTCCGAAGGGAATGACCATGCATCTTCGCGGAGATGCGAATGACGGCTTCGGAAAGGGTCTGAGCGGCGGCAAGCTGATCGTCGCACCGCCGGAGAACGCAGCTTACAAAGCAAAGGACAATATTATCATCGGAAACGTGGCCCTCTACGGCGCAACAGCCGGCACTGCCTATGTATGCGGAATTGCCGGCGAGCGCTTCTGCGTCAGAAACTCCGGTGTCACTGCCGTTGTTGAAGGCTGCGGCGATCACGGACTCGAATATATGACCGGCGGCCGTGCGGTCGTCCTCGGAAAAACGGGCAGAAACTTTGCTGCCGGAATGAGCGGCGGCATCGCTTACGTCCTGGATGAGGATCACAGCCTTTACCGGAGAATGAACAAGGATATGGTCTTCATGACCGAAGTCACAGAGAAATACGATATTGCGGAACTGAAAGAAATCCTGACGGATTATGAGAAGGAGACCTCCTCCGAACTGGCAGCTGATATCCTCGCAAATTTCGGTGAATATCTGCCGCACTTCAAGAAGATCATTCCGAACGACTACCAGCGCATCCTCTCCGCTATCAGTAAATTTGAAGAGCAGGGCATCTCCCATGAGAATGCCGTACTGGAAGCATTCAATGAAATGAAATAAGGAAAGGAGTCAAATCTTATGGGAAAGCCGACAGGTTTTATGGAATATCAGCGGGAAGACGACCACTCCATTCCCGAAAAAGAACGCATCAAAAACTTTCAGGAGTTTCACACTCCTCTGAACCCGGAGGAAAGCAGGACACAGGCTGCACGCTGCATGAACTGCGGCGTGCCCATGTGCCAGTCTGCACTGAAGCTGAAGGGCATGGTTACAGGCTGTCCGCTTCATAACCTCATTCCGGAATGGAACGATGAGATCTATCATGACCATCTTCCCGAGGCTCTGTCCCGTCTCTTAAAGACGAGCAACTTCCCGGAATTCACCGGACGCGTCTGTCCCGCCCTCTGCGAGAAAGCCTGCATCTGCGGTCTGAACGAGTCTCCGGTCACCGTTCATAACAATGAGCTCTACCTGATCGAGAACGGATTCGCACAGGGGCTTATGCGTCCCCGCATTCCGAAGGTGCGAAGCGGCAAGCAGATCGCCGTCATCGGTGCCGGTCCTTCCGGTCTTGCCGTTGCGGATCAGCTCAATCACCGCGGTCATTGCGTGACCGTCTTCGAGCGCGATGACCGGATCGGCGGACTTCTTATGTACGGTATTCCGAATATGAAACTGGACAAAAAGGTCATTGAGCGCAGAAAGAAGCTCATGGAAAAGGAAGGCGTGATTTTTAAGACAAATGCGGACATCGGAAACAATGTCAGTGCTTCCGACATCCTGCATGACTTTGATGCCGTCGCCCTGTGCTGCGGTGCAAAACGCCCCCGTCCGCTCTCAGTAGCAGGCGCGGACAGCACCGACGGTGTTCACTTTGCCGTGGATTTCCTGAAGTCCACAACCAGAAGTCTTCTGGACGAAAAATTAAAGAAAGGCACCTTTATCAGTGCCTCCGGCAAGCATGTCGTCATTATCGGCGGCGGCGATACCGGAAATGACTGTGTCGGGACCTGTATCCGTCACGGATGCAAATCCGTCACACAGCTTGAGATGATGCCGAAGCCGCCCGCAGACCGCCTTCCCTCCAATCCATGGCCGGAATGGCCTAAGGTTCTGAAAACGGATTACGGTCAGGAAGAAGCCATCTCCTGTTTCGGTCAGGATCCGCGCGTCTATGAGACCACTGTGAAGGAGCTGATCACAAAGAACGGAAAGCTGACTGCCGTCAAGACTGTGAAGGTCCGCTTTGAAAACCGTCAGCTTGTGGAGATTCCCGGAACGGAACAGACGATAAAATGCGAGCTGCTTCTCATTGCGGCAGGCTTCATCGGCTGTCAGCCGTACACGGCAGAGGCCTTCGGCGTCAAGCTCTCCGAGAGAGGTACCGTGGAGACCCCGGAACACCCCTACAAGACCAATATCGAGAAGGTATTTACCGCAGGTGACATGCATCGCGGACAGTCTCTGGTCGTCTGGGCGATCACCGAGGGAAGAGCCTGCGCAAGAGAGATCGATCAATATCTCATGGGCTATTCCAATATGTAACGATAGCGGAATTTTTTCCGATAAAAAAGAATCAGATCCTGCTCTCCGTGTTTCGGACGCAATTGTCCGCCGCACCGGGGATCGGATCTGATTCTTTTTCTTTATAATCTTTTCAGCTTATCAGATTTGTTCCCAAAATTGCAATAACAAGTTGCACACTTTTGCTCCACACCACACCT
>JAUNAN010000167.1 GCA_030527595.1 Lachnospiraceae bacterium
TTGCGGACAAACGGTTTTCAAGACCGCCTCGTTATGACCACTTCGATACCTCTCCGGATGTTCAATTCGAACAGATGATATTATAGCAAAGTTCGATTTGAAAGACAACAAGAAAAGGAAAACAAATATAAGAATTTTCTTCATTATTCTTTGCAAAAAAGGAGAAAGCTCGTGCATGAGCTTTCTCCTTTAACAGCTATAGCGCAATCATTCGCAATATTACTCTTACTTATACTCCGGGATGCAGTATCCGCGGATAAACTTTCCGTTGACTGCAATCTTTCTGCGGCCAACCGCTTCATCATGATTGCCTTCGATGACGGTGATGATCCCGTCCTTGACGGATTCTACGATTCCGACATGATCCGGCCATCCGGTGCAGTCGCCCTTTCCGCTGTCCTGCCAGTCATACATAATGATCTCGCCGGGATTCGGAACACGGGCATCATTTTCATCCCATCCGTCGATCTTTTTGAACAGATCGACCATGCGCTTGCACTGCGGGGAAGAAGGAATGATATCTGTGAGGTCTGCCTTGATCGCACATGCTGTGACAAAGGCTGCACACCATTCATAGCTGTACTTCATTGTCAGGAAGCTGCGAGCAGGCGGATAGCTGTTGTAGACATCGATGATCTCCTTGAAGGAACCGTCCTTTTCGTTATATCCCATCCATGAGCGTGCAACGTCCAGAATCTTCTTTGCCTCCTTCGGGATCAGGTTTGAGACGTAGTCGCGAAGAACAGCAACATCATTCTCACCGTACTTTTTTGCAGCATCCGGGTTTTCAGCGAGATAGGAGAAATACTCGTAGTCTTTGGAGTAATCCTTTCCGTCCAGCTTTGTAACGGGATTTCTCAAAGTCGTGACACCGGTTGTAGCCGTACGCTTTTCCTTATATCCGTATTTGATGTAGTGTTCATAGTACTTCGCATAATTGTCTTCGTAGGCAATGCGAAGATCCTGGTAAGCGCGGCGGTAGGACTTTTCGTCAAATGAAGAAATTGCCTGACGCTCGTCTTTCATGCCGTATTTAACAAAGTGCCTGATTGCACCGGCATCATCGTCCCGGAACTTCTGCAGGTCAGAATAACTGCTGACATAGTAATTGAAATCATAAACCAGAGAATAATCTGTTCCGTTCAGCTTTGTGATCGGCGTAAAGTCGGTTGTTCCTGTGGTCTTCCGATTTTCTTTATTTCCGTACTTGATGTAGTGCTCGTAGTATTTCGCATAATCAGAGCCATAGGCAAGACGGAGATCTGTATAGGTATAACGGTAGGATTTCTCATTAAACGAAGAAATTGCCTGGCGCTGCTCCTTCATGCCATACTTGACGAAGTGGCTGAGTACGCCGATATCATCCTGACCGTAATATCTCGCCACATCCGGATTATTCTGCGTGTAGTAATCGTAATCATAGACGAGCGAGTAATCCGTTCCGTCCTGAACAGTGACGGGATTCTGCAAAACGGTGACATCCGTAGTGACTCTGCCCTCATTGATTCCCCACTTCAGATAGTGGTAATAGTATTTCTCATAGTCTCTGCCGTAAGCGCGTCTGAGATCCTGATAGGCATAGCGATAGGATATTTCATCAAAATCTTCACTCGCCTGTCTCTGCTCCTTCATGCCGTATTTCAGGAAATGCTGCAGCATGGCTGTCTGGTCGTCCCCGAAGGCAGCGGCGAGATCCGAATAGCGGTTCTTGTAATAAAAGAAGTTGTAGACAGGAGTGAAGTCCGTTCCGTCCATGACAGACAGATAAGGTTCTTCTTCCGGCTCTTCGGCATCCGCGTCCGGGTCATCTTCTCCGGAGTCCGCATTGCTGCCAGAATCCGTATCAGAATTATCTTCTTCAGAGGTCATGTCGCCGGCGTTCTCATTTTCGGAACCATCGGATGTATCTGCTGGGGTTTCCGTATCATTCGATGTGATTTCCGGATCTTCCGGAGCATCGGATTCGTCGGAGGATGTTTCCGAAAGCACTTCTGCAGGAGCAGTATCCGGTGCCTCATTTGATTCCGGCTGCAGTGTATTTAGCTCTTCAGCCTCGTTTTCGGAAGCCGAAGCGGCTTCATCTGAAGCGGGAGCCTGTGGAACGGCAGAGAGTGTATTTTCGGGAGTCTCGTTGACAGAAAGCCCGGCTTCTGCCTCAGTGGCAGCAGAACTGTTGAGGTCTTCCGCGTGCACCTGACGGCTGCCGCAGCCGATGCTGACACTGAGACCAAGCGCCATAAGAAAGGCGGTTCTGACCTGCTTTCTGCCAAAAGCATGGTTTTGCTTCAAGGTATATCTCCTTTCATAATGTGTTTGCTTCAGTCAGATGCAGGCTTTCTGCATTTGACAGGAATGCTTCTTCTGTGCGGATACAAATATTTGAACCGTATTTTCACTATTTTATCATACATTCAGGGGCGGATATTGTTTTTTTCGGAAAGAAATTATGAAAAGAAGGAAAA
>JAUNAN010000053.1 GCA_030527595.1 Lachnospiraceae bacterium
AAATAAAAACAGATTCAAAAAACGGAGCAAACAGCCGCTTTATCAGGACAAGAAGATACTAACGGGTTTTCAGGACGAATTCTTATAATGAGAGCATCAGGAAACACCTTCGCGAATGTGAAACAAATCAGACAGTGAAAAAATGAAACAGAAAAATCCAGCAGAAAGCCTGTGAATGTGAAGCACAGTAAAAGGAGAAATATATGGAAATGACGATGGAAATGCGGAATGCACCTGAGCCTCAGGGATTTGTACAACAGCCGCCAAAGGATCGGGCAGGATTCGTAAAGGTTCCCTGGATCTCAAGAATTGCTTATGGATTGTCTGATACAGCCTGCGGTGTTGTATGCGGTATGATCAACACTCTGCTCACTCTGTTTTATACAGATTATGCAGGAATTCCCTTTGCCACAGTAGGTCTGGTCATGCTGTTATCCAGACTGTTTGACGGATCTTCGGATGTGATCATGGGCGTTATCGTCAGTAAAACGAGAACCCGCTGGGGCAATTCGAGACCCTGGCTGCTGTGGATGGCAGTCCCATATGTCGTTACAGCGGTATCACTGTTTACGATTCCGCAGACAAGTGCAACGCTGCAGTTTTGGTATATCTTTATTACTTACAATCTGTGTACGACCGTTTGCTACACTGCGATCAATGTACCGATCGGATCTCTTTCGGCCATGATGACGCGTGATTCTCATGAGAGAGATCTTCTTTCCGTAGTACGCATGTCCCTGTCACCGATCGGACGCCTTATCGCTGGAACACTGACAATGCCGGTGGTAAAGCTCTTCGGAAATAATCAGTCCGCATGGGTGAAGGCGATGTCCATGTGGTGTGCCATAGCCTTTGTACTCCTGATTTTTTCATTTATGAAATGCAAGGAAAGCGTACCGCTTCCGCCAAAGGCAGAGAAAAAAGAGAAGGGTCAGTTCCGGAAGAATCTGAACGCACTCGTAAAGAATCCTTATTTCTGGGCAACCCTGGTGCTCTGGTCCGTAACCTGCATCCATGCAACCCTGGTAGGAACGGATCTTCCCTATTACTGCAAGTATATTTTCGGAAACAGCACGTGGATGTACAGTTCTCTGTACCTTGCAGAGAATATTGCCCTGATCGGCGGTGCGATTCTTTGTCCGTTCCTGCTGAAGCGCTTTAATAAGAGGGATCTGTCACTGGCCGGCTGCATTCTGGCAGTTGCGGCACAGGCACTGTTCCTCCTGAATCCTTACAGCTATCAGTGGGCACTGTTTATCACCTTCCTGAGAGGAATCGGTCAGGCACCGCTCACCGCAGTTGTCTTCGGCATGATGGGCGATGTGATTGAATACGGTCAGTGGAGATTTCATGTTCGCCAGGAGAGTATGATCTTTGCCGGCGGTTCAGTCGGATATAAGGTCGGTACCGGTCTTACCAGTGCACTGATCAGCGTGCTTCTGACCACTGCAGGATATATCAGTTCCACCTCGGGCGGCGCGGTTCAGTCGGAGAGCGCGAAGAACATGATCATGTCCATCTATAAGATCGGCCCGCTGGTTATCTGGGGAATTGCAGTTGTGGTCCTTATTTTTTATCAGCTGGATAAGATTTATCCAAGGGTCATGGCAGATCTGGCTGAGAGGGAAGCAAGGGGCGAAGTATAAGAATGGGAGAAAAGACGATGAAGAATATTAAAATCGGAGCCTGCGACTGGGCACTGCCCGGATCTGGATTATATGCAGTTCAGATCGCCGATGAAATGGGGCTGGATGCGCTGTCCCTGAAGATCGGTCTTTATGAGAATGATTATCCGATCAGTCACAGTGAGATGCAGAAGATCTATCTGCGGGAGCAGGATAGGTACGGTATCGAGTATTGTGCCATTGCCCTGAATGACTTTGACAATATTCCTATGCATGCCAGAAAGGGCACGAAGGAGTATGAGATGACCTGGGATCTGCTGCGCCGGGCAGTTCCCACTGCCAGTGCACTGGGAGTATCCATCATCCAGGTCCCGGGATTTGCCGCAAGTGAGGTGAAAAGTGAGGAGGATCTCGAACACAGCGCTGCTGCATTTCGATATCTCTGCGATGAGGCGGGAGAGGCCGGAATATGCGTGGCAGGAGAAAATCTCATGACGCCGGACGAGTTCACTGCGCTGAGCCAGGCGGTGGACAGAGAAAATTTCTATCTTTATTTTGACAGTCAGAATTATAACGTCTTCAGAGGCTATGACGAGAGGATGATCCTTGAGGGGCTCTATCCCGAAATGTGCAATCAGATTCACGTCAAGGACGGAGAAGAGATGAGCGGAGGTCTTCTCGGAAGCGGTCCGTCCGGCTTCCACGACACGATGGCATGGCTCAGTGATCATGACTATCAGGGCTATATACTTTTGGAGAATTACTATGATCAGCTGCCGCTGAGAACACAGGGAGAGGATCCCTATCAGCTGCTGAGAGAGGACATCCGTATTCTGAGACAAGCAATCGCGGATAGAAGCTGAAGGGCGGCGTGTTTCCTGCATTTCCGTGCAGAAAGATAAATGAAAAAACATTATGAACCGAACACAATATGAGATAAGGAGAAAGAACATGAAAGCAGCAGTAATTGGCGCAGGACGCATCGGACGTGTACACATTGAAAATATTTCCATGGCAGTACGTGAGATAGAAATAAAAACAGTGGCAGATCCCTTTATTAACGAGGATGGAGAGGCCTTTGTTCGTTCCTTCGGAATCGAAAATGTGACAAAAGACGTGGACTCCGTCTTTGCGGATCCGGAAATAGAGGCTGTGCTCATCTGCTCCTCTACAGATACTCATGCGGATCTGATCATGAAAGCGGCAGCTGCAGGAAAACACATTTTCTGTGAGAAACCTGTAGATCACAGCGTTGCAAGGGTTAAGATGGCACTGGAAGCAGTGAGAAAGGCCGGTGTGAAGCTGCAGATCGGTTTTGTCCGCCGCTTTGACCACAATCACAGAGGTGTGTATGATGCTGTGCGGAGCGGTAAGATCGGTACACCGCATATCCTGAGAATTTCCTCAAGAGATCCCGAGCCGCCGACCATCGAGTATGTGCGCCGCTCAGGTGGTATCTTCTATGATATGATGATCCATGATTTTGATATGATTCGATTCCTGGCCGGCAGCGAGGTTACCGAAGTATATGCAAAGGGGGCAGTCCTTGTAGATCCCGCAATCGGTGCGGAAGGCGATGTGGATACCGCCATTGTGACTCTGACCTTTGAGAACGGTGCGATCGGTGTCATTGACAACAGCCGTCAGGCAGTCTATGGATATGATCAGAGACTGGAGGTGTTCGGTTCCGAGGGCTCCGTACAGGATGAGAACGATATTCCGAACACCGTAGTTCTCTCAAGAAGAGAGGGTACTTCCTACGGAACTGCTTACCAGGTAATGTGGGATCGCTACACAAGAGCCTTCATTGATGAGATGCATGCCTTTGCGGATTCTGTCATCAACGATAAGGTTCCGCCGGTCACAGACCTGGATGGTCTTTATCCGGTACTGATCGCGGCAGCTGCAAATCTTTCCCTGGCAGAGGGACGCCCGGTTAAGATCTCGGAAGTGGATGAATAAAGTGCAGTGTAAGAGAATGCAGGAATTTATCAAAATATAGATCTACTAATTAGAGCGCTTGCCGCAAGGTAGGCGCTTTTTATGGTACATATGAGACGAAGCGATTTCGCTTTTTGTTCGAATTGTCTTGTTCTGTGTCTGAAAAATGAGAGTATTTTTATAATTTCTTGTGATACATCAATAACTATGCTGAAAATAGGGAATTTTTTGTATTTGCATAATGTCTGTTTATTGCTATTTCAGGGCATGGGAGATACTAATCAGAAACTGTTCCCCACCCTATAATATAGACATAAACAAAGAACAACCCACAAACTACAGGGAGGAAAATAAAATGACAAAGACAACATTCAGACTTCATATCAGCAGCACAAAGGACCTCATCAACTTCGTAAATTTCACACATCGCTTCCCGGAGTCAGGCGTATTAAATCTCACAAATGAGACCTTTTCCACAAGAAATACGGTAAAGCTTCTCGCAAACTTCCCCATGAACGATGTCACCTTCATCACAGGTCAGCTTTCAGAAGAAGAGAGCCGGGAGATCGGCAGCTACTTCGAAGCTCACAATATGATGAACATGAATCCGGATGTATATCCCCTCGGAAGTATCGTGTTCCAGGCTTGAACTACCCATACAATACCTTTTCTTTCAAGAACAGACGGGCACCGAGCCCGTCTGTTCTTATGTGGGAGAGAATAACAAAAAGCCCCATTCTTCAGGGATATCATAATCCCTAAAGAATGGGGCTTTGCAAGAAGCAGGGGAAGAGGGAGTCGAACCCCCATTGACGGTTTTGGAGACCGCTTTCCTACCATTAGAAGATTCCCCTTCGTGCTTCATAGCCGACTTGCTTATTATAGACCTCTGTCTTGTGTTTTGCAAGCATAATTTTTTAGAATTGCTTCGCAGATTCCCTCCGCGGTATGTTTCTCTGCCATGATTGCCGGTCCGCTGCAGTTTTCCCGGAACGTTTTCAGGGTTGTGGGTCCGATACAGACGCCGATGGTTGACTGCGGGAGTGTGCTTTGAGCGAAAAATGCACGAACATCGGCGCCGCTTGAGAAACAGGCGTAATCAGGCGCTGAAAGAGGTAGGAAAGTCCGGATGGCGATTGAAGATCCGTCTGCCTTTGTTTCTGCCATATCCCGGACAGCATCATTTGAGGTCTCGGCAGTTGAGGAGCGATCAGCTGCAGGTGCGGGATAAGATGATTCCGAATCGGAAAAGAGCGGAGTCGTATCATAGATGGCGATATCCCGATAGCTCACACCTGCGCGCTCTAATTCCTCCGGAAGATCCGGAGAGCCGTTGGATGCACGAAGAAGCCAGACCTGATCTGTATCCTTCAGGTGTGCAGGCAGTTCTCTTCCCAGAACCTGTGCGGTAAATTCCGTCGGAATAAAATCAGCAAAAATGCCGCGTTCCTCAAGTGCTTTTTCTGTTCCGGTTCCGATAACGGCAAAATGCAGATGCGCAAGTGCCCTTGCATCTACATGCTGCTCGCGCAGCGCACGGAAAAAGAGGTCTACGCCGTTTGCACTTGTGAATACAAGCCAGTTGACGCTGCTGAAGTCGGACGGAACGGAAGCCGGGATCGGAGTGATCGCAAGACAGGGATCGTTATCCACCTCGGCACCGAGAGAGCGAAGACGGGCTGTTAGTTTATTTGCAAAATGCTCTGTTCCGGTGACCAGGACCGTTGCGCCGGATAAGGGACGAATAAAGGTCTTCTCCAGGTGCATCCCCGCTGTCTCGCCGACAACAAAAATGGCAGGAGTAAACGCTTCCGGGAGCCGCTCGGAGATCGTGGAAAGCGTACCGTCCAGACGCAGCTGTCCGCGCGTGAATCCGCCGCAGAGAATGGCTGCGGGGGTCTCCGGATCCTTTCCGAAGCGAATCAGGTCCGCACTGATCTCCTCCACCGCACGGAGTCCCATGAGAAAGACGAGCGTGCCGGAGAGGCGGGCAAGAGCCTCTCTGTCTTCACCGGTTCCGTCCATTGTATGCCCTGTGACGACCGTGAAGGAGCGGGCGGTTTTCCGATGCGTAACAGGTATGCCCAGCTCTTCGGGTACCGCAACGGAGGAGGTGATGCCGGGAATTACCTCGTAGGGAATGCCGGCTTCCTGCAGAGCGAGGACTTCCTCGCCTCCACGTCCGAATACGAAGCTGTCTCCGCCCTTCAGACGCACGATATGGCCGCCCCTTTGTGCTTTATCAATCAGAAGCGCAGTGATTTCATTTTGCGGCATACTGTGAAGTCCGGCGCGTTTTCCCGTGTAAATGCATACACAGCCGGGCTTTCGCTCTTTCAGAAGAGCCTCATCGATAAGATTGTCATAGAGTATAAGATCGGCATCACGCACTGCGGCAAGTCCCCGCAGGGTAATGAGATCATGGCCGCAGCCTGCGCCTACGAGGGAGACGTAAGAGGCAGCGGTCTTCGAAATCTGAGTCATTTTATTCTCCGTTTCAGGCGGTTATCCGCCGATTTTTTATTGTGATGTTTGTATCATCAGCTGTTCAGCATCCGTGTGAGTTCCCCGGTAATGGCAGGAATCTCCTCGACAGAACCCGTGCGGGAAACCTGTCTGCCGTTCAGCATAGCGTGCAGGGTGATGGTTTGATTATCAAGAACAGCATGAACGCCGACAGGCATTGCGCAGTCAGCCTTCAGGGCACGGAAGAGTGTGCGCTCTGCCCGGAAGCGGATCGCGGCAGCGGGATCTGTCAGCTTTTCCAACAGCTCGCAGATGTCCCGGTCACTTTCTCTGCATTCCAGAGCGAGGATGCCCTGACAACAGGCAGGGAGCATTTCTTCGGGAGAAAAGAGATAGGTCTCATATCCGGTCAGATTCAGCTTCTGCCGGTCGACTCCTGCCTTAGCCAGGATGACCGCATCACAGTCTCCGGCATTGATTTTCCCGAGACGGGTGGCGATGTTGCCGCGGATGCTGCAGAACTCTGCCTGCGGGAAGAGGCGGCGTGCCGCAGTGATGCGTCTGGGACTGCCGGTTCCGATCACCGGCGCGAAGGTGTCATGGCGGGAGGCATCACGAAAATAGTCTGCAAACCGCCCGTCCTTTGCCCAGATCAGCATGTCTCCGGAGGCAGCAGCCTGAGGAATGCCGGCAATAACCAGCCCTTCCATCAGTTCGTAGGGAAGATCCTTGCCGCAATGGACGGCAATATCTGCCGCGTGAGAGATCAGAGCCTCTTCAATGCCGCGCACAAACAGGCCGCTGCCTCCGATTTTTGTGAGTGGAGTCGTGCGGTCACGATCACCTTTGGTTTTGACAATAAACAGCTCGCTCTCCACGGAAATGGATGCGAGCTGTGTCCGGATCATATTTGCCTGGGCCAGAGCCAGGGCACTGCCCCGGGTGGCAATGATCAGTTTTTTCATAGATATTTTCAATCTCCGTTCTCATAGGAAGAGATAATTGCTTCGATCTCAGTATCATCGGCCGCATTATCAGACGCAAGAAGCGCAGTCAGAATTTTTCCGTAGCATTCGGCGCGGTCCTTTTGATCTTTAATACGGCTCGGAACTGCTTTTCTGAGTGCAGACATCCGTTCCAGTATTCCGCCGATATGATCCGGCAGCAGATCCTCGATCTCTTTTCTTAAGTGACTGGAATAGAGAGGAGAGGCTCCGCCCGTGGAAATGCCGACAGACAGATCTCCCCGCTTGATCACGCTGGGGAAAATGAAAGAACAGAGTTCCGGATCGTCGACTACATTTACGGGGATGCGGTTTATTTTGCAGAATTCCGCAATTTCCCTGTTTCTTGCACGGTCGTCTGTTGCGGCAATCACAAAGTCACCGAGGAGCAGATCCTCCAGGTCTACCTTCTTGCGCAGAACACGGACATTTGAGATGTCTGTTTCCTCTGCGATCACAATAATGCGGGAGGTGAATGTCAACAGCTTCTGTACCTTTCGTTTGGCCGTCATTCCGCCGCCGACGATGAGGAATACCTTGTTGTCTATATTTTCAAATAATGGAAAAACTGTCATGAAAAAGCTCCGAGATGCGGCAGCATCTGCCTTGCCGTAAAGGCTGCGCATGCCGCTAGAACAAAATCAGGAACGACAGTGCTCAGAAACCATACGCTGATCAGCTCAGGGATCGCGATCGTGCCGTTCGAGAGAACAAAGTTAAACATAAGGTAATAATACACGAGTCCGCAGGCATAATAAACCATTTCTCCGATAAAAGCTGCGAAGAGAAGCCGCGGGAAGGAGATGTTTCCCCTTTTCGGACAGAGTGCACCGGCAAAAAAAGCAGCACCTGCAAACCCGATCAGAAAACCGAAGGTCGGCTTCATCAGATACATGATTCCGCCGCCGTGGGCGAAGACGGGAACACCTGCAAGTCCTACCAGCAGATAGACGAGAACGGCAAGAAAGCCCTTTCTCTTTCCGAGCAGAAAGCCGCTAAGAAGCGCAAAGAAAAACTGCAGAGAAAAGGTAACGGTGTAGATCCCGAGAGGGATGACGATCTTAAGAAAGGCACCGACAGTCATCAGCGCAGCAAACATGCCGCACTGGACAAGGTCTAAGGTGCTTAGGGAATGACGATTTACGGATGCTTCAGAATTTGACATGGCAGGGAATTCCTTTCTTTTTTGGGGATGAATATTCATCAATACCTTAATATATAGCGGGCGGTTCAAGAACCGGTTATATGACAGCAGCCTGATCTTCATACCTGCAGCCCGCTGCGTATACATAAATATATATGTACACATAAAAATATGCATTTACAGAAAGACATGCGTATACAAAAATACATGTTCAAAAATATGCATATATAAAAACAGAGACTGATACGTAAAACAGAATCGACGAAGCCGCGCCGATTTTGCCTTACATAAAAGTCCCTGTCTCATTGTGAGATTCATCCTAACATACCGTAGTGGATTTGTAAACCCCTGATTTCCTATAAATATAATATGAATAATAGATTTATATCCTTGACGAATGCGGATCGATACCGTATAATACCTAGAAAACGATAATACCTATAGAAATAGTATGAAAAGAGAGGGATGCATGGAATTTAACACAAGATTACTGCATGGAGATTCCGTGAAGCCTTATGCGGACGGCGCAACACTCCCGCAGATCTCGCAGGTGAGTGCTTTTCAGTACAACTCTGCAGAGCAGCAGGAGGCAGTTTTCCAGCATCGCGCAACCGGGTTTGCCTATACCCGTGTCGCAAATCCTACAGTTGCTGCATTTGAACAGCGTATCAATGAGCTGGAGGGTGGAAATGCTGCGATAGCCTGTTCCTCCGGAATGTCGGCGATCACGCTTGCGCTCTTAAATATGCTCTGTACCGGAGATGAGATCATTACGAGCAGGGGCATTTACGGCGGTACGATCGACCTGCTGGAGGATCTGGAAAAGTTCGGAATCACTACCCGATATGTCGATCATCTGACACCGGAGGAAATTGCACAGGTTTATAATGAAAGAACACGGGTGATTTTCGGAGAGCTGATCGGTAATCCGAGCCTTGAGATTCTGAATGTAAAGGCAGTTGCTTCTTATGCACATGATCACGGAGTACCGTTGATCGTGGATGCCACGACCGCGACGCCCTATATTGCAAGGCCGATCTCCATGGGAGCGGATATCGTGATTCATTCCACGACGAAGTACATCAACGGCAGCGGGAATGCAGTCAGCGGAATCATTGTGGATTCCGCAAAGTTCAAGTGGGATTTTGAAAAGTTCCGGGCGTTCAGCGGATATAAGAAATACGGTCCCTATGCGTACACAATTCGTTTGAGAACCGATATATGGGAAAACATGGGCGGCTGTATGGCACCTGTCAGTGCTTACCTGAACACCATCGGTCTGGAAACACTTGGGATTCGTATGGAACGTATTACATCGAATGCGGAAAAGCTTGCATATGCGCTGCGCGGGATCGAGGGGATCACGGTAAATTATCCCAAATTTGACGATCACCCGCAGAGAGCACTGGTGGATTCAGAACTTGGAGGAAACGGAGGAGGTATCCTGACCTTCCGTGTCGGCTCCAAGGAAAAAGCCTATCGCATTCTGAATCGTCTGAAGTATGCGATTCGTGCTACTTCACTCGGGGACGTGAGGACCCTGGTCATCTATCCTGCTTCTACTTTATATGTAAGAAGGACGAAAGAAGAGATGGAGGCCTCCGGCGTCTATGACGATCTGATTCGTGTCAGTGTCGGAATAGAGGATATCAATGATCTGATCGAGGATTTTACACAGGCGATCAGAGATGAGGAATAACATGAGACGTTCTTTCATTTGAAAGGAAGTTATCATATAAATAACAACACGGCGCAGAATTCTATGCGTCACAAATATGAGGAGAATGATTATGAAGATTACAGTTGCAGGTGTCGCTAAGGAATATGAAGAGGGAATTACAATCGCAAAGCTGATCGAGCTTGAGAATGTGGAGACTCCGGAGTATGTGACAGTTTCACTGAATGACGAATTTGCTCTGAAGGATGAGTACGCAGTGAAAGAACTGAAGGACGGCGACAGTGTGGAATTCCTGTATTTCATGGGCGGCGGCGCAAGATAATTAGCTGTCACGGAGAATACGGATATTTCATTCGAGAAAGAGCGGTGCCGGAGGATTCGGCATCTGTCGGAAGAGGGTAAGAAAATGGCATTTACAAATGAACAGCTGGAGCGTTATTCCAGACATATTATTCTGAAGGAAGTCGGCGTCAAGGGTCAGAAGAAGCTCATGAACGGGAAGGTGCTGATTATCGGTGCCGGCGGACTCGGCGCTCCTGCGGCTCTGTATCTTGCCGCGGCCGGTGTCGGTACGATCGGTATCGCAGATGCAGACGTAGTGGATCTTTCCAATCTGCAGAGACAGGTGATCCATACCACACCTGATATCGGCAAGCCGAAGGTTGAGTCTGCAGCAGAGACTATGCGTGCGATCAACCCGGATGTCAAGGTAAATACCTATCAGGAATTTATCAGCAGCTATAATATCATGGACATCATCAAGGATTACGATTTTGTCTTGGACGGAACTGACAATTTCCCGGCAAAATTCCTGATCAATGATGCCTGCGTTAAGGCAAAGATACCGTTCTGTCATGCAGGAATCATTCGCTTCAAGGGCCAGCTGATGACTGTCATTCCGGGAGAATCTCCCTGCTATCGCTGTGTATTCAAGAATCCGCCGCCAAAGGATGCGGTTCCGACATGCAAGGAGGCAGGTGTCATCGGTGCGATGGCAGGAACGATCGGTACCCTTCAGGCAATGGAAGCAATCAAGTATCTGACAGGTGCGGGCGAGCTTCTGACAGGATATCTGCTGACCTACGATGCGCTGAAGAACGATTTCCGTAAAGTGAAGCTGCCGGCAAGAGGAAAGGGCTGTGCGGTCTGCTCCGATGAGCCGACGATCACAGAGCTGATCGATTATGAACAGGCGGCATGCGAGTTTAAGCCGGGTCAGAAATAAGCATTTTGTAAAAGCGTCAGCGGCAATTCGGTTCCGGATCTGTAAGACCGGACATCGAAAACCGCGGTCGGAAACAGGCACATAAGTAATATAGGAATACGGGAGAGACTATGATCGTTAAGATAAAAAGAGAAGACTATGACCGTATTGTTGCGCATGCAAAGCAGGTGGCTCCCGAAGAGGCTTGCGGCCTGCTGGGAGGCGTGGAATATACAGAGGACGGTCTCCTGGTAAGAGAGATTCGTGATGTCCGCATACTTGAAAATTCCGAGCATGCGGAGGAGCATTTTACCATGACACCGCAGGAGCAGCTGAAGGTCATCAAAGAATTTCGGACAGAGGGATTGACACTTCTGGGAAGCTGGCATTCTCACCCCGTATCTCCGAGCCGACCGTCGGAGGAGGACAAGCGCCTTTCATTTGACAGCAGACTGAGTTATCTGATCCTCTCGCTCATGGATGAGGAACATCCTAAGCTTCGTGCTTTTCATGTAGAGGATCGGAGTAAGGTTTCCGTAGAAGCACTGGAATTTATTGACTGATCGGAGTAAGGTTTCAGTAGAAGCACTGGAATTGATCGACTGATTGGAGTAAGGTTTCGGTAGAAGCCTTGAATAGATCGACTGAACCGAAGCGGGGCGATTGATAAAACTGATATTAGGAACATGTACTTGTCGACAGATGCAAGGGAATCGATGACAAGTGTGCATGAAGGAGGAGAGCATATGGCAGTGGATTATGCAACACTGAAAAAGGGCGGCTGGATGAGACAGAAGCAGAAGAATAAATTTGCGCTTCGCGTCCATGTCGTAGGCGGACATCTTACAGGAAAGCAGCTGACAGCGATTCAGGACGTTGCTGACCGTTTCGGAAACGGATATGTGCATTTGACCGCAAGACAGGCGGTTGAGATTCCGTACATGAATGTAGAGGATGTTGAGGAGATTAAGGCAGCACTTGCAGCGGGAGGCGTAAAGCCGTCTGTCTGCGGACCGCGTGTTCGTACAACGACTGCCTGTCAGGGTGCCGCTACATGTCCGTCCGGATGTATCGATACCTATGATCTGGCAGTAAAAATTGATGCCAGATATTTCGCAAGAGAGCTTCCGGGCAAGTTTAAGTTCGGAATCACAGGCTGCCGCAATAACTGTCTGAAGACAGAGGAAAACGACCTTGGTATCAAGGGCGGCGAGCAGGTCACCTGGAAGGAAGAAGGATGCATCGGCTGCGGTGTCTGTGTCAAGGCCTGTCGTGAAGATGCAATCAAAATGGAAGATGGAAAGATCACGGTAGATTATGAGAAGTGTTCCCTCTGCGGACGCTGCGAGAAGGCATGTCCGACCGGTACCTGGGATGTGAATCCGGGTTATACGCTGTCATTCGGCGGTCTTTTCGGCAATCATATTCACAGGGGACAGGAGCTGGTACCGTTTGTTCAGAGTGAAGAGCAGCTCTACAGGATCTGCGATGCTGTGATCCAGTTCTATGATGACAATGCAATTGCGAATGACAGACTTCAGTTCTGCATCGAGCGTGTCGGTGAAGAGAAATTCAAGCAGGTTGTTCAGGATGCTTATTATGACAGACCTTACCAGGGCGACTTTACGCACAAGCCGGTTGCTGAGAGAGGCTGAGTAAGGAGAAAGAAGGTAGAAAATGGCAGATTTTCAGATTGATGAGACAGTAGATATTACGGATGTCGTTTGCCCGGTTACGTTTGTAAAGGCAAAGGTTGCGCTGGAGGAGCTGGACGACGGACAGATCCTCAGTGTACATATGAACGACGGTGAGCCGGTTCAGAATGTTCCGAGATCTATCAAGGAGGAAGGTCATCAGATTTTAAAGCTCATTGATAATGAGGACGGAACCTATGACCTGATCGTAAAAAAGGTTGAGGACTGATCGGTTGAAATAGAGGGTTTTCATTAGATCATTTCTAACATATTATTTTTAGCAGATTATTTCTAACAGATCATAAAGGATACTCTGCAGGGAGCTGTGAAAAGATTTTCGACAGATCATACAGACCATCTGCAGGAAGCTGTGAAAAAATTTCTGCAGATCATACAGATCATCCCGCAGGGAGCTGTAAAAACAGCCTTTCATATAGGTGAAGGATCAATTCATGTACATCGACTATGAATTGATCCTTCACCTTTTATGTTCAGAAGAATATAAATTCCCGTTGCGATGACTGAAAGTCGGCGACAGCAAGTCAGAAACAAGGCAAAACAGGTGAGAAGCATCGGGGAGCCTCAGAAAAACCCCATCCCGATGCCCGGGAGGCTGT
>JAUNAN010000054.1:0-1462 GCA_030527595.1 Lachnospiraceae bacterium
TGAGACGGAGAAAACCGGCACGTTTTCAGAAACTTCTGAGGAGGAGCATGCGGACACGGATTCGGAAAATGGAGAAACCGCATGAGTCAGGGGTGGATCTTTAGGCTTCAAGGGTTCCGGAGAATCGAAACACTTGAAGATGCAGCCCGGAATCACCGCTATCGGAAGCTGGCACATAAGATGAGGATCCCCGCTTCTAAGGATCCGGGGACCGGGAAGGATTCATGCGTCGGCAGGTATATCCGGACGGTAGCAGATACCTGGGCGTCGGGAAGGATACCGGAGCGGACGAGGTACTGACATATGTCTTTGCGCCTGCTCTCCTCGGAATCTCTAAATGGATATTAAAGACAGCCGAAGAGAGAGGGATCCGGAAGTTGTTTTTTCTGGCAAGAGACGGATACAGTATCTGTGAGACCGTCCGTTATCTTGTCTGTCTGAGAGGTGCGGGACCGGAGCTGCATATGCTCTATGTCTCGCGGTATACCCTGCGCATCCCCTTTTATGCCGATGATCCGGAAGAGGCAGTTGACCGCATCTGCGGCGGAGAGACGATCCTGACCTGGAGACGCATCTTTCTCCGCTCGGGATTTGATGAGCTGATATCTGATAAGATGCGGAAGGTCTTGTCGGTCAGAGATCCGGACAGACCTCTCTCCAAAAAAGAAATCAAAAAAATCCGTGTACAGCTTAGAGATGATCCTTTCTATCTTAAGAAACTGACCCGATGTTCCCGGAAGGCACGGATCTGTACAGAGGCATATCTCGAAAAAGAGGGATTTTTCTGCGATGAAAAGGTCGGAATCATTGACAGCGGATGGTCAGGCTATACCCAGCTGCTGCTTGATAAAATGAGAAAACAGCAGGGGATCCGTGAGAGGACAGAGGGCTTCTATTTCGGATTAAAAGAGCTGCCGGAAGCACTGGAGGCTGATGCGGTACACTGTTTCTTTTTTGAGCCCCGTGATATACGGAAGAAGGGGGATTTTCGCTGCAGTGTGCTGGAGGCGGTTCTCTGTCCGCCTTTCGGTACGGTACTGGGCTATGAAGAGAAAAATGCGGTGCCCATTCTGGCGGGCGATCCGGAATCAGAAAGACACGGCAGGATCACGGATGCGGTTCTTCGCGAGACAAAGAGACTTGCCGATGCAGATCAGACCTTGCCTCTTTCGACGGAGCGGCTCAGAAAATACAGCTTTGCGGGAATGCGTCTCTTTATGCGCAGTCCCACAAGGAAGGAGGCAGAGAATCTCGGAACGCTTCTGTTCTCGGGAGAGATGACGGACCGGTTTCAGGAGGAGCTCGCACCTGTTCTCGTGCGCTCTGCACTTAACAAAAGACTGCTGGCAGCGGGAGTGCTGCGCGGTCTCTCGCTTATGAAGCCGCTTGATCGTGCAGTCTGCTGGCCGGAGGGGACACTCAGAAGAAGTACGGGCTGTGATTATATTTTCAGAAAGGCGGA
>JAUNAN010000054.1:1562-13221 GCA_030527595.1 Lachnospiraceae bacterium
ACAAAATTTCCCGATGCGGGCAGGGGATTTCTTGACAGAAGTGCTCAAAAAAGCTATAGTTAAGTAGTTGTATTCGTACAATGAAAACTAAATAGGGAGGTACTCCAATGACACCAGTTACGATTGTACTTTTGGTGTTGGTAGTCCTGCTTGTCATTGCACTTCCGGTCACGTGGAAGGCAGCCATTGCCCGCAAGACTCAGGAGGATGCCGAGAAGATCGGCTCTGCTGAGGACAAGGCAAGAAGTATTATTGATGATGCGATTAAAACAGCTGAAACCAAAAAACGTGAATCTCTTCTTGAAGTAAAGGAGCAGTCACTCGCCGCAAAGAACGAAGTTGACCGTGAGATTAAAGACAGAAGAGCGGAAATTTCCAAACAGGAGCGTCGAATTCAGTCCAAGGAAGATGCGCTGGACAGAAAGACAGACGCAATGGAAAAGCGGGAAGCAGATTACACATCAAAAGAGAATGAGCTGAAGAAGAAACAGCAGCGAATCGACTCCATGCATTCGGAATGTGTGAAGGAGCTGGAGCGGATTTCCGGCATGACTTCGGAAGAGGCGAAGGCATTTCTTCTGCAGTCTGTGCAGGATGACATCAAGATCGATGCCGCTAAGATGTACCGTGAGCTCGTGGAGCAGGCAAAGAACGAGGCTGACAAGAAGGCTCGTGAGATCGTTGTCAATTCCATTCAGAGATGCGCGGTGGATCAGGTTTCCGAGGCGACCATTTCCGTTGTACAGCTTCCGAATGACGAGATGAAGGGACGTATCATCGGACGTGAGGGCAGAAATATCCGCACGATCGAGACAATGACAGGCGTTGATCTGATCATTGACGATACCCCTGAGGCAGTCGTTCTCTCCAGCTTTGATCCGGTGAGAAGAGAGATCGCGAGAATCGCGCTTGAAAAGCTGATCGTCGACGGTCGTATTCATCCGGCAAGAATCGAGGAGATGGTGGAGAAGGCACGGAAGGAAGTCGAGACACAGATCAGAGAAGACGGCGAGGCTGCTGCATTTGAGGTCGGTGTACATAATCTTCATCCGGAGATCATCAAGCTTCTGGGAAGAATGCGTTTCCGTACATCCTATGGTCAGAACGCTCTGCGTCACTCAATCGAGGTTGCGGAACTGTGCGGTCTGATGGCAGGGGAATGCGGATGTGATGTGCGTCTGGCAAAGCGTGCGGGACTTCTTCATGATATCGGTAAATCCATCGATCATGAAGTCGAAGGATCCCATATCCAGATCGGTGCAGATATCTGCCGCAAGTATAAAGAGAATGCGACAGTCATTAATTCTGTAGAGAGCCACCACGGTGATACGGAGCCGACATCACTGATTGCCTGTCTGGTGCAGGCTGCGGATGCGATTTCCGCGGCAAGACCGGGAGCAAGACGTGAGACGCTGGATACCTACACGAATCGTTTGAAGCAGCTGGAGGATATTGCAAACGGCTTTAAGGGCGTTGATAAATCCTTCGCAATTCAGGCAGGTCGTGAAGTTCGCGTCATGGTCGTTCCGGACCAGGTGAATGATGCCAACATGGTGCTTCTGGCAAGAGATATTGCCAAGCAGATCGAGGCGGAACTGGAATATCCGGGTCAGATCAAGGTCAATGTGATTCGCGAGAGTCGTGTGACGGATTTTGCAAAATGAAACAACAGCAGGGAAGTGCGAGAGCACTTCCCTGTTTTGGTTTACGGAGTTAAAAACGACTAATTTCCCTGTCTTGAATTTCTTCTTCCGCATGCGTATAATGGGCTTGTAAAGCCGATAAAAATACTCAGATTTATTTCGGACCTTGATCGTCCGGGGATCGTGAGTAAGAGATAGAAAAAGAGGAACAGCATGAAATTATCAACAAAAGGCCGCTACGGTCTGAGAGCCATGATCGATCTCGCACTGAACTGTGACGGTACGGAAGCGGTCTCTATTCAGAGTATTTCCGAGCGTCAGCATATTTCGGAGAGTTACCTGGAACAGCTGGTCAGAAAGCTGAGAAAGGCAGATCTTGTGAAGAGCGTTCGCGGCGCGGGCGGAGGGTATCAGCTTGCCAGAGAGGCAGAGCAGATCTCGGTAGGAGATATTCTCCGTGCTCTGGAGGGCAGTATTGAGGCGGTATCCTGCGGAACAGAGGAGGATCCCTCCTGTGACATGGCAGACCTGTGCGTCACACGTATTGTCTGGGAGCGCGTAAACAGGGCGATCGAGGATGCGGTAGATACCATTTCTCTTGATCAGCTGGTAGAGGAAAGCAGAAAAAAACAAAACCTCGGCAAGATCGACACCAAGCAGTGTACAAACTGAAGGTATCTGAGGAGCGGATATGATTTATCTTGATAATGCGGCAACAACTGCTGTCGCTCCGGAGGTTCTTGAGGCGATGCAGGCCTACCTCCGGGAGGAGTACGGAAATCCGTCTGCCGTTTATACAAAGGCAGCGGTGAGCCGTGAAGCAGTGGACCGTGCACGGTCGGAAATAGCTTCTGTGATCGGCGCGGATCCGGACGAGATCTATTTCACCTCGGGAGGCACTGAGGCGGATAACTGGGCTCTGGTCGGCTGCTGGGAAGCAAACCGGGAGAGGGGCGGTCATCTGATCACGTCAGGAATCGAACATCCTGCCGTTTTGCGGACTTGCGAATATCTGGAGCAGAGAGGCGCGGAGATCACCTATCTGAAACCGGACAGTGAGGGAAGGATCGATCCCTCGGATGTGAAGGCGGCGATTCGTGAGGACACGATTCTGATCTCTGTCATGGCTGCGAATAATGAGATCGGTACGATCGAACCGATTCGGGAGATCGGAGAAATTGCGGAAGCCAACGGGATCCTGTTTCATACAGATGCCGTGCAGGCGTTCGGTCACATCCCGCTCGATGTCCGGAATATGAAAATTGATGCTTTGAGTGCAAGCGGTCACAAGTTCCATGGCCCGAAGGGCGTGGGCTTTCTTTATGTGCGGAAGGGTGTGAAGATCCGCAGCTTTCTGCATGGAGGAGAACAGGAGAGAGGCAGGAGAGCAGGCACTCTGAATGTGCCCGGGATCGTCGGAATGGGACGGGCTGCCGCTCTTGCTGATAGCTGCATGAAGGAGAGCAGTGAACGGGAGCGCATGCTAAGGGATGTTTTTATTTCCCGTATTGAAAAAGAGATCCCCTGTGTGATGCTGAACGGAGCGAGGGAGATGCGCCTTCCGAATAATGTAAATTTCTGCCTGCGCTATCTGGAAGCAGAGTCCGCATTGATCCTTCTGGATCTGAAGGGGATCGCGGCATCTGCGGGATCGGCCTGTGCATCCGGTTCCCTGAATCCCTCTCATGTGCTGCTTGCCTGCGGCCGCGACTACGAGGATGCGTTCAGCTCCCTGCGGTTTACTCTCTCGGGAGAAACGACGCGGGAGGAAGTGGATGCGGCAGTGGATGCCCTGAAGGAAATTGCTGAAAAGCTGAGAAGCCGGAATCCGGATTATCCGAATAGAGCGGATGCACAATAATGGCAGGCTCCGGAAACCATTTCGGATCTATGCCGGGAGAGCGGCTGCTTGATTTTGAAACAGAGTTTTGATAAAGGAACAGGTGAAACATGAGTACAGTTGTGGTCGGTATGTCCGGAGGCGTGGACAGCTCTGTGGCTGCCTATCTGCTGAAGGAACAGGGATATGATGTGATCGGAGTCACTATGCAGATCTGGCAGGATGAAAATCCGGAGATGATGCAGGACAACGGCGGATGCTGCGGACTGAGTGCCGTGGATGATGCCCGGAGAGTGGCTGCAAAGATCGGGATTCCCCACTATGTCATGAACTTCAGGAAGGAATTCCGCCGCCATGTGATCGATTATTTTACAGCGGAATATTTATCGGGCAGAACACCGAATCCCTGTATTGCCTGCAACCGCTATATTAAGTGGCAGTGTCTTCTGGAGAAGAGCCTTGCGCTGGGAGCGGATTATATCGCGACGGGACATTATGCTCAGGTCGTCAGGCTGCCGAACGGCCGCTATTCGCTGCACGTCTCTGCCGGGACGGCGCAGACCTCAAAGGATCAGACCTATGCGCTCTATAACCTGACGCAGGATCAGCTTGCGCACACTTTGATGCCCATAGGGGAATACACGAAGGATCAGGTCAGAGCGATCGCAGAAGAGGCGGGACTCCCTGTCGCCCATAAGCCGGACAGTGAGGAGATCTGTTTTGTTCCGGATAATAATTACAACGGGTTTATTGAAAAGGATACCGGGAAAAAATTCGAGGAGGGAAATTTCGTTGATGAGGAAGGCAATGTGCTCGGAAGACACCGAGGAATCGCCTGCTATACCATCGGACAGCGAAAACACCTGGGAATTGCGCTCGGCTATCCGATCTTTGTGAAGGAGATCAGACCCCAGACAAATGAAATCGTTCTCACAAAAAACGAAAATTTGTTCACAACGACACTCAGAGCCGCGGATCTGAACTTCATGTCCGAGGCGGATATTTCCGGGGACTGTGAGGTGACGGCGAAGATACGTTATAACCATCAGGGAGCTCCGGCCCTGATCCGCAGGACAGGAGAGGATGAGATCACCTGTACGTTTACGACTCCTCAGAGAGCGGTGACACCCGGCCAGGCAGCTGTATTTTACAGGGACGGTGTTCTTCTGGGCGGCGGAACGATCGAGTAAGAAAGGAAGAACAGAGAATGGGTTACTTTCCGTTTGGTGATACACACGTGCACAGTGCTTTCTCCGGAGATTCCGAGGAGGAGATGGAGGTTACGATCGGGCGGGCAATATCCATGGGAATGCCTTATCTGACTTTTACCGATCATATGGATCTGGATTTCCCTGACTGCGGGGTCAGCATGATCTTTGATCCCGCCGCTTATATGGAAAAAATCGCGGAATTAAAGGAAAAATACAGAGAGAAAATTCAAATTTACGCCGGAATCGAGCTCGGACTGCAGCCGCATCTTTCCGCACGCTTCAGGGAGCTGCTTCACACCTATCCCTTCGATTTTGTGATCGGGTCGCAGCATCTGGTAAACGGGAGCGATCCTTATTATCCGGAAACCTTTGACGGAAAAACGGACGAAGAAGTATATCGTGCTTATTTTGCGGACGTGCTGAATAGTTTGCGGTCGTTTTCTGATTTTGACACCCTGGGACACCTGGATTATGTGGTCAGATACGGAAGAAACAAGGCGGCTTCCTACAGTTATTCGGCATATGCGGATCAGATCGATGAAATTCTGAAGCTGCTTGTCGAGAAGGAGATCGCACTGGAGATCAATACCGCCGGACTCAGGCAGGGGCTCGGTTTCCCGAATCCCCATCCGGATGTACTGAGACGCTATAAACAGCTTGGCGGCAAATATGTTACCATCGGATCCGATGCCCATGAGTCATCAGTGCTCGGAAGCGGCTTTGAAGAAGCAAAAGAAATACTGAAGGAGTGCGGATTTGCACAGATCACCTGTTTTTCGGGCAGAAACAGGCACTTTGTGAAGTTTTAGGAAAAAAAAGCTTGTAATTTAACGCTTGTTTTATTACAATGTTTTTGCATGAGAACAATATCATGTTTTCAGTTATCACAATACAGGAGGAATCATTATTATGGCAGTAAGAGTTGCTATCAATGGATTTGGTCGTATCGGTCGTCTTGCTTTCCGTCAGATGTTCCAGGCAGAAGGTTTCGAAATCGTTGCTATCAACGATCTGACAAGCCCGGACATGCTTGCATATCTTCTTAAGTATGACTCATCTCAGGGTCGTTATGCTAAGGCAGACACAGTTTCCAGCACAGATCATTCCATCATCGTAGATGGTACAGAAATCGAGATTTACAAGGAAGCTGATGCAAAGAACCTTCCGTGGGGCGAGAACGACATCGACGTAGTACTTGAGTGCACAGGCTTCTATACATCTAAGGCAAAGGCTCAGGCTCATATCGATGCAGGCGCAAAGAAGGTTGTTATCTCTGCTCCGGCAGGCAATGATCTTCCGACTATCGTTTACAACACAAACCATGAGACTCTGACAGCTGAGGATAACATCATTTCCGCAGCTTCCTGCACAACTAACTGCCTCGCTCCGATGGCTAAGGCTCTGAATGACCTTGCTCCGATCGAGTCCGGTATCATGGTTACTATCCATGCTTACACAGGCGATCAGATGATCCTTGACGGCCCGCAGAGAAAGGGTGACAAGAGAAGATCCCGCGCAGGCGCAGAGAACATCGTTCCGAACAGCACAGGCGCTGCTAAGGCTATCGGTCTTGTAGTTCCGGAACTGAACGGCAAGCTCATCGGCTCCGCTCAGCGTGTACCGGTTCCGACAGGTTCCACAACAATCCTGACAGCAGTTGTTAAGGGTGATGTGACTGTTGATCAGGTCAATGCAGCTATGAAGGCTGCCGGCACAGAGTCCTTCGGCTACAACGAAGATCAGATCGTTTCCAAGGATATCGTTGGTATCACATACGGTTCTCTGTTCGATGCTACTCAGACTATGGTTCTGCCGGCAGGCGAAGGCCAGACTGAGGTTCAGGTTGTTTCCTGGTATGACAATGAGAACTCCTTCACATCCAATATGTGCAGAACAATCAAGTATTTTGCTAAGTTCCTGAACAAATAATTCGGTTTAAGCAAATATATCTAGACCTGAAAGGTCCGGCCGTAAGGACCGGGCCTTTTCTTTCTTTCTGAAAGGAGAAGTCATCATGCTGAATAAAAAATCTGTAGATGATATTAATGTTAAGGGCCTGAAAGTTCTCTGCCGCTGCGATTTCAATGTTCCGCTTAAGAACGGAGAAATCACAGATGAGAACCGTCTGGTTGCTGCTCTTCCGACGATCAAGAAGCTGATTGCAGACGGCGGAAAGATCATTCTCTGCTCTCATCTCGGCAAGGTAAAGACAGAAGAAGATAAGAAGAAAAATACACTGGCACCCGTTGCTAAGCGCCTCTCCGAGCTTCTCGGACAGGAAGTCAAGTTTGCTGCTGATCCGGAGGTTGTCGGAGCAAATGCAAAGGCTGCTGTTGCTGCAATGCAGGACGGTGATGTGATCCTTCTTGAGAACACACGCTATCGTGCTGAGGAGACAAAGAACGGAGATGCATTCAGCGAAGAGCTGGCATCCCTTGCAGATGTATTTGTCAATGATGCTTTCGGTACTGCTCATCGTGCTCACTGCTCCAATGTCGGTGTCACAAAGTATATCGACACCTGCGCAGTAGGTTATCTGATGCAGAAGGAAATCGACTTCCTCGGCAATGCTGTGGAAAATCCGGTTCGTCCGTTCGTTTCCATCCTCGGCGGAGCAAAGGTTGCAGATAAGCTGAACGTTATCTCTAACCTGCTTGAGAAGTGCGATACTCTGATCATCGGCGGCGGTATGGCTTATACTTTCCTGAAGGCAAAGGGCTATGAAGTCGGTACATCCCTGTGTGATGACTCCAAGATCGAATACTGCAAGGAAATGATTGAGAAGGCTGAGAAGCTTGGCAAGAATCTTTATCTGCCGATCGATACAGTCGTTACAAAGTCCTTCCCGGATCCGATCGATGCTGAAATTGCTGTTAAGACAGTTCCGTCTAACGAGATTCCGGCTGACATGATGGGTATGGATATCGGCGAGAAGACACGCGAGCTGTATGCAGACGCAGTTGCAACTGCAAAGACTGTTGTCTGGAACGGACCGATGGGTGTTTTCGAAAATCCGATTCTTGCAAAGGGAACGATTGCTGTAGCAAAGGCTCTTGCAGAAACAGATGCAACAACGATCATCGGCGGCGGCGACTCCGCTGCAGCTGTTAATCAGCTTGGTTTCGGCGATAAGATGACTCATATCTCTACCGGCGGCGGTGCATCTCTTGAATTCCTGGAAGGAAAGGAACTCCCGGGCGTTGCTGCTGCAAATGACAAGGACTGAGTCCCGGAACGTCAGAAGCAAAAGAGAATAACTGGTATATCACACATACCGTCCGGCATTCCGGACGGTATGTGAAAATCTAAATTCCATCACATCAGGAGGAACATAATTATGGCAAGAAAAATCCTTGCAGCAGGCAACTGGAAAATGAATAAGACACCGTCTGAGGCAGCTGCTACTATCGAGGCTATGAAGGCTACATGCGCTTCCGATACAGTAGAAGTACTTCTTTGCGTACCGGCAATCGATATCCCGGCAGCAATTGAGGCAGCTAAGGGCAGCAATATCCAGATCGGTGCAGAGAATGTCTATTTTGAAGAGAGCGGCGCTTACACAGGCGAGATCTCTCCGGACATGCTGCTTGACGCAGGTATTAAGTACGTTATCCTTGGACATTCCGAGAGACGTGAGTACTTCGCTGAGACAAATGAGACAGTCAATAAGAAGATGATCAAGTGCTTCGAGAAGGGCCTTGTTCCGATCATGTGCTGCGGCGAGTCTCTTGAGCAGAGAGAGCAGGGCATCACAATCGACTGGATCCGTCAGCAGGTAAAGGTAGGCTTCCTTGGTCTTACAGCTGATCAGGCTAAGGCTGCTGTTATCGCTTATGAGCCGATCTGGGCTATCGGAACAGGCAAGACAGCTACTTCCGATCAGGCAGAAGAGGTCTGCAAGGCTATCCGTGATCTGATCCGTGAGCTTTACGGTGATGCAGTTGCAGAAGAGATCCGTATTCTTTACGGCGGTTCCGTTAAGGGCTCCAATGCAGCTGAGCTTTTCGGCAAGGAAGACATCGACGGCGGTCTTGTCGGCGGCGCATCCCTGAAGCCGGACTTCGGTGATATTGTTAACTTCAAATAATATTTGAAGCTTTTGTATGCATAATTCAATCAGCAGCTGCTGATGGTGTGGAAAAGCCGGGCAGATTTCTTCTGTCCGGCTTTTTTCAAGAGGATCATGCGTGCAGACGACTTGATAACAGCGTATCCCTGTGATCGCACGAAATAAAGGAGAATACAGCAATGGCTGATAAAAAAACAATCGTTCTGATGGTACTGGACGGTGTCGGCATTAATCCGGTTAAGGAGCACAATGCGGTTGCACTTGCCAATACACCGGTGCTTGATAAGCTCATGGCAGAATATCCCTTTGTACAGGGCGGAGCTTCCGGCCTTGATGTCGGTCTTCCGGACGGACAGATGGGCAACTCCGAGGTAGGACATACGAATATCGGAGCAGGCCGCGTTGTCTATCAGGAGCTGACAAGAATCACAAAGTCGATCGGTGACGGAGATTTCTTTGAAAATGAAGAGCTGCTTGCCGCTGTAAATAATGCAAAGGAAAAGAACAGTGCCCTTCATCTCATGGGCCTCGTCTCTCCGGGCGGTGTGCACAGTCACACGGATCATCTCTACGGACTTCTTGAGCTTGCAAAGAGAAACGGTCTGGAAAAGGTTTATGTACACTGCTTTATGGACGGCCGCGACACACCGCCGGATTCCGGAAGAAGCTATCTTGCGGATCTGACAGAAAAGATCAATGAGATCGGTGTCGGTGAGATCGCAACCGTTACCGGACGTTTCTATGCGATGGATCGTGACAACAGATGGGATCGTGTTGAGAAGGCATATCGTGCTCTGACCGAAGGTGTCGGAAATGCTGCAGACAGTGCAGATGCCGGCATTGCGGCTTCTTATGAAAACGGAGTTGTTGATGAATTTGTCGAGCCGATCGTTGTACAGAAGAACGGCGCACCGGTAACAAAGATTCAGGCAGGAGATTCTGTTGTCTTCTTTAACTTCCGTCCGGACAGAGCAAGAGAAATTTCCCGCTGCTTCTGTGATGAGAGCTTTGATCATTTTGACCGCGGTGAGAGAATTGTCACGACTTATGTCTGCTTCACGGATTATGATACAACGATCGAAAATAAGCTGGTTGCATTCAAGAAGCAGGAGCTGACAAACGTCTTCGGTCAGTGGATCGCAGACCAGGGCATGACTCAGCTGAGAACGGCAGAGACAGAAAAATACGCACACGTTACTTTCTTCTTCAACGGTGGTGTTGAGGAGGCCTTCCCGGGCGAGGATAGAATTCTTGTTCCCTCTCCGAAGGTTGCAACCTATGATCTTCAGCCGGAGATGAGTGCACCTGCGGTTTGTGACGGTCTGTGCGATGCGATCAGAAGTCAGAAATACGACGTGATCGTCATTAATTTCGCAAACGGCGACATGGTCGGCCATACCGGTGTAGAAGAGGCTGCGATCAAGGCTATGGAAACCGTAGACGCCTGCGTGGGAAGAGCAGTGGATGCAGTGAAGGAAATCGGAGGCACGATGTTCCTCTGCGCAGATCACGGCAACTGCGATATGATGGTAGATCCTGAGACCGGTGATCCGTTTACGGCTCACACAACGAATCCGGTTCCGTTTATTCTGATCAATGCAGATCCGAAGTGGGGACTTGCGGAAGGCGGACGCCTCTGTGATATCGTTCCGACACTGATTCAGCTTCTCGGAAAAGAGCAGCCGGCAGAAATGACGGGACACTCTCTCCTGATCGAGAAATAATTTCATGGGGATTTGCAGGTACCTTCGGATATAAGGCTTGTGTTTTTATTTGAACTATGGTAGAATGTCTGCGTTATGTTCGGAGGTGAGAAGGATGGATATTCTGCGGATTATTCTGACAATTATTTTTGTAATTGACTGTGTTGCTCTTACAGTGGTTGTACTGATGCAGGAAGGCAAAAATTCCGGTCTCGGCGCTTTAGCGGGATCGTCAGATACTTACTGGGGACAGAATAAGGGAAGATCTCTGGAAGGAAAGCTTGAGAAAATCACTAAGATTCTGGTATTCCTTTTCTTTGTACTTGCACTTATGCTTTCCATGAATTTTCTGAATGCGTAATTTTATGACCTCCGCCTGAACGGGTGGAGGTCATTCTTTTTCCGTGATGCCGTTGATGCGATCGGATCAGCTGCGAGCGCAGTCTTCGGTCTGCGGACACAGGAATGCGGAAGCCGGTCTTTCGGGAGGTGAAGGTAAATGGCAGAGTCTGTAAAACTGGTTGCAAATAATAAAAAAGCCTATCATGAGTATTTTATTCTGGAAAAGTTTGAGACGGGGATTTCCCTTGCCGGTACCGAGGTCAAATCTATTCGCATGGGAAAGTGCTCTGTCAAGGAATCCTACGTGGAGATCCGCGGAGGAGAGGTGTGGATTCTGGGAATGAATATTTCTCCTTATGAGAAGGGAAATATTTTTAATAAGGATCCGCTTCGCCCAAGAAAGCTGCTGATGCACAAGTATGAGATCGACAAGCTGAACGGAAAGATCCGTGAGAAGGGATTGACGATCGTTCCGCTGAGAGTCTATCTGAAGGGCAGCCTTGTAAAGGTGGAGATCGGTCTTGCGAGAGGAAAGAAGCTCTATGACAAGCGCGCCGATATTGCCAAAAAGGATATGAAGCGTGAGGCGGAGAGAGATTTCAAGGTCAGAAATTTCGGCTGATCCTGATTTAAGTCGTTGTTTTATCGGCAGGAAAACGATATCCACGATAAATGATTGGTCGTGTTTTTCCGGCGGCTTTTATGTGGATGAATGAATTTCAATGATGATTTTTCGGCGGTTTACGGAGGGAATATCAGCAAGGTTGACATCTTTTTCATCCTGTGCAAAAATAAGTACGTCGTATTCCGACTTACCAGTAAGGGCTAGTACTGGTTTCGACGGGGGTTTT
>JAUNAN010000055.1 GCA_030527595.1 Lachnospiraceae bacterium
CTTACATGTGAAAGGATAGACAGCTTGCGTGTGAAAGCACAGGCAGATTACTGGTTCATAGCCTGGATGGATTTTCTGAACTTTCCGGGGGAGATGGCGACGTATTTACTGAACATCGTATTAAAGTGACTGACGCTGCTGAATCCCAGAGACTCCGCAATATCCCCGATCGGAAGATCCGTACTCATCAGCAGCTGCTGTGCCTCTCCGATGCGCCGTTCCATCATATACTGCATGGGCGGCACATTGTATTCATTTTTAAAGGCGTGCGCAAGATAGTACTCACTCAGAGAGAGTTCACGTCCGATATCTGCCAGAGTGATTGTTTCGTGGTAGTGCGCATCAATATATTCCTGTACTCTGCGTGCCACTGATGAAGAAGTTGTCTTTTTAGTCTGGATCTTCCTTCTGCTCAGAAGCATCTCATAAGTGAGAAGGAGCAGGGAGGCTGACATTGTATTTACGGTATCACCCAGGTGCGTCATATCAGCAGAGAGCACATTGATCATGTAGAAGAGAGAACCAATCTGCTCGGATAAAAGTCCTGTGGACAGGATGGGGACCTCATCCGGAGGACATAAGGTGTTTTTGGGAAGATCACTCAGGAATACGTCCTTCAGCGCCACACTGTAGGAGCGAATCTGTCTGGAGTCAGAGGGACTCTCTCCGTGCAGGGTGTTGGCATTGCAGATCACGATGTCTCCGGCGTGAAGGTCATAGTACCTGTTGTCTACCATATAACGATTTTTCCCGCTGTAAACAAAGTAGAGCTCAAGAAAATCTCTGTGTACATGAGGAAGGATCGAGTGCTTTTTTGAGTGATCTTCATCTATAAACACAGAGTCGGCAAACTGCGGTATTTTTCTGCCCCGCAGATGCGGGGACAGAGGATTAATAGAATTCATGTCAACCCTCCGAATGCCCTGCCGTCAAAGTCCCGGCTGCGGAACCTTGTTTTGATTAATTGTGATAAACAGAGTTTAGCATAGAGTGAAAGAAATATATTTTACTATGTTGCGAAATATTTGACCGGGCAAATTCTTTTGTGCCGATGTGCAAAACGGGCATAGGACTGCCGGGAAAACTGTCTGACAGCAAGAAGTCTGCCGGGTAGATGCTTATCTCGGGACGTGTGCGCACACGCATAGCAAGATTACGAAAGTTGCGGAATTTTATAAGAAATAAGAGATAAAAATCCCAAAAACAAGGGGTACATAGAGACAACGATATCTTGCGACTGAGCAAGATTTTAGTGTGCATAGCAAGATGATGAAAAAATAAAACAGAAAATGCTGAAAACAGGGGATTTCGGGAGACCCGTTTAACAATATGCGGATAACTGTGTCTGATACGTACCGATATAATAAAGATAGATAAAAAAACAAGACACAACGTGTTACAAAAGTGATTCTTTCATCCGGCCGGTAAAGAAAAGTCTTCTTTTGTACAGACAGGGAGAACAGAAATGAAAAAAATTAAAATTGGATTAATCGGAGCAGGAAGAATCGGTAAACTTCACGGTGTAAATCTCGCACATTCCGTTGCAGAGGCAGACCTTTACGCGATAGCGGATCCGTACATGAATGATGCGACAAGAGCATGGGCAAAGGACCTTGGAATTACCGGAATTTATGATGATCCGCAGCAGATCTTCAATGATCCTGAGATTGAGGCGGTTTTCATTTGTTCATCAACAAATACGCATGCGGATTTTATCATTCAGGCAGCGCAGGCAGGCAAGCACATTTTCTGTGAGAAGCCGATCGATACCAATCTGGATCGTATTCGTCAGGCACTCTCGGCAGTGGAAGCGGCAGGAGTAAAGCTTCAGGTGGGCTTTGTCAGAAGATTTGACCATAACCACAAGGAAGTGAGAGATGTTGTGGCATCCGGAAAACTGGGAGCACCAAACATTGTGAAGGTGACATCAAGGGATCCTGATCATCAGTCGATGGATTATATCAAAGTCTCCGGCGGCATTTTCATGGATATGACAATTCATGATTTTGATATGGCAAGATATCTTGCAGGCAGTAATGCTGTAGAAATCATGGCTTACGGTGCAGCACTCTCAGGTGCAGGCTATGAGAAATATGATGACGTTGATACTGCAATTGTGACTATGAAATTTGAAAACGGAGCACTTGGCGTGATTGATAACAGCCGTGCCGCACACTATGGCTATGATCAGAGAACAGAGGTTATGTGTGAGAAGGGCTGTGTACAGGTATCCAACGATCTCAATAATCAGGCAATGATTTCCACTGGTGAGGGAGTTTCGATCGCAAAGCCGACCTGGTTTTTCCTTGAGAGATACAATAATGCGTTTATCGCAGAGGAAAAAGCATTTGTCGAAGCAATTATCAACAATACGGAGACTCCTGTCAGCGGAATTGACGGTCTGGAGCCGGTCAAAATGGCAATGGCAGCAGCGCTCTCTCTGAGAGAGGGACGTCCGGTAAGAATTTCAGAAGTGGAAAACAGCTAAGGAGGTGCAGGTATGCAAGCGGAAATGCAGATGGATTATACACCCGATGAGAAGACACGTGAAACTACAATAAAGAAAGGCGCAACATCAACGAAGGTGAGAGTTTCCTACGGATTAGGTGATACGGCATGCAATATCGTATTCGGCATGATTACCGCACTGCTTACTTTATTTTATACAGATTATGCGGGAGTGCCGGTGGCAACGGTTGGTCTGGTCATGCTGATCTCCAGAGTTTTTGACGGCAGTTCGGATGTGATCATGGGATTTCTGGTCAATAAGACGCATTCTAAGTGGGGAAAGGCAAGACCTTGGATCCTCTGGATGTCAGTTCCCTACTGTGTGTCTGCAGTAGCTTTGTTCCTGGTTCCTCAGACAAATGCCTCCCTTCAGTTCTGGTATATCTTCATTGTCTATAACTTATGCACCACAGTGTGCTATACGGCCATAAATGTTCCGCTCGGAACACTCTCTACCAGGATGACAAGAGTGTCGCATGAGAGAGATATGCTCTCCGTTTTCCGTATGGCATTGGCACCGGTCGGAAAAATTATTGCAGTTACCTTTACACTTCCGGTCGTAAAACTTTTCGGAAATGACAAGAGTGCATGGGCAAAGACCATGAGTATCTGGGTTGTTCTGGCATTTCTGATGCTGCTCATCTGCTTCCTGAATTGTAAGGAGACCGAGGAGGAGAAAAATGAGAACAGACAGAAAGAGAAGGGGACAGCCGGCAAAGATGTGAAGGCACTTCTTTCCAACCAGTATTTCTGGTCCTGCCTGATTCTCTGGACAGTCACCTGTGTGCATGCGACGATTATCGGCACAGTACTTCCGTATTACTGCAAATATGAGTTTGGCAATGACAATCTTTACAGCTATGTATATACAGCGGAGATCGTGGTTCTGATCATCGGTGCGATCTTAAGTCCCGCATTGATGAAAAAGATGGGAAAGCGAAATCTCTCCCTGGCAGGTGCAATTGTGGCAGTACTGGCACAGGCGGCGTTTCTTTTCAATCCCGGCAGCTTTAGCTGGGCAATGGTTACGACTGTGATCAGAGCATTCGGCCAGGCACCGCTCACCGCCGTTGTCTTTGGTATGATGGGCGATACAGTCGATTTTGGCGAGTGGAAATCAAATCGCCGCACGGAATCTCTGATTTTCGGAGGCGGTTCGCTAGGCTTTAAGATCGGCACCGGAATCACGAGTGCGGTCATGACATCACTGCTGGCAGCGGCAGGATATATGAGCTCTACGGCAGGCGGAGCCGTACAGCCGGATTCCGCGATCACCATGATAAGAAACATTTATATCTGGGGTCCGATGCTGGTGTGGGGAGTGGCAGTGATTACTCTGGTTCTCTATCAGCTGGATAAAAAATACCCGCGGATTATGAAGGATCTGGAAGAAAGGAGAAGCATATGAACGTGAAACTTGGAATCTGTAACTTCTGTGTTCCCGGAACCGGAATTTTTGCACCACGCATTGTCAGTGAGATGGGGCTGGACGGAATGTCTATCGAATTCGGATCCTATGAGCATGGATGGCCGCTTTCCCAGAGAGTCCTGCAGGATCTCTATCTGGAGGAACAGCAAAGATACGGAATCGAATACCCGAATATCGGGGTCAGTGATGGAGACAACGTTCCCTTTCATGCACGTCCGGGCACAAAATGGGATGCGGTCGTGAACCGGGAGGGCATTGGCGCGATCGATGCGGCAGAGTATATGAAGATCCCCCTGGTATTTTTTTCAAACTTCAATGCCAGCTATATGAAGAGCGATGAGGATATTGAATTTACAGCAAAAAGATATCAGAAATTCTGTGATTATGCGGGAGAGAAGGGAATCGCGATCGGCTGTGAAAATCCCAATTCCATTCAGGAGCAGAAGAAGCTGATCGAACTTGTAGACAGAAAAAACTTCTATCTTTTCTTTGACAGCTGCAATCACGCCTGCCTGTCGGACCATGATATCCATGAGGTTCTGGAGAATCTGTATCCCCATTACTATCCACAGATGCATGTAAAGGATGGTATTAAGGGACACAACGCCCAGTATCTTCTCGGAACCGGTGACACGGGATTTCAGCAGTCCATTGACTTTTTGAAATCAAAAAATTATGAGGGCTGGCTGATTCTGGAAAACCTGTATGAGCTGGAGGAGATGAGACAGCTGAATCCGGACTATTTTGAAATCATGAAGGCAGATATTGCAGCACTGAAGGCCGCAGTGAAATAGCTGTGTCTCCATTTTGAAACCGGTTCGCACGATTTTTAAAAAAAAGGGATGAGAAAGGAATACAAAAGAAGCGAAAACGCAAGATGTTAGAAAAAACTGACAAAAATCGAAAAAAAGCCCTTTTTAGGCATAGTTAAAAACATGCTGCATCGCAAGATTTTGAAAAGAAAAAAACGGCCTCATTCCGGCGGGAAACCAGATAAAACAAGAATGTGAAATACGAATAATTGCGTGTTTGCTATACTTGTCTCATCAACAAGAGAGAACAAGTTACCAAGGAAAAAAACAAAATGCAGCCATTAAATTATGAAAAATGAAACAGAAGCGTTTCGGAAAGGAAATGTCAAATGTTAAATCCGGAGAAAGTTAGAATCGGTATTGCACCTATCGCATGGACAGAAGACGATATGCCGGAGATGGGCGCAGATAACAGCTTTAAGCAGACGATCAGCGAGATCGCACTCAGCGGATATGTCGGAACGGAAATCGGATGCCAGTTCCCGCACAATCCGGCAATTCTGAATAAGGAATTCGCACGCAGAGGAATTTCCGCAATTACAGGCTGGATCAGCACCTATATCAACGAGCAGCCGATGTGGTGGAATGAGAGAGCGTTTGTGGATCACATGAACTTCCTGAAGTCTATCGGAGCGACACTGATAAATACTTCCGATCAGAGCTATTCCATTCAGCATCAGTGGGATACACCGCTCGCAAACAAGAAGGTTCTGAACGATGATGAGTTCGAAGTCCTTGCAAAGGGCCTGAACCATCTCGGCAAGATTGCGGAAGATAACGGCATGCACATCGTGTACCATCATCATATGACAACCACAGTGCAGAAGACCGGTGAGATCGATCATCTGATGGCACTGACAGATCCGAAATATGTGAACCTGATTTACGATACGGGACATCTGACCTTCTCCGGTGAGGACCCGATCGAGATCCTGAAGAAACATCATGATCGTATTAAGCATGTACATCTGAAGAACGTACGTAAGCCGGCTATGGAGAAGTGCTATGCAGAAGGCAAGAGCTTCCTTCGTTCCATTCCGGAGGGCGTCTTCACAGTACCGGGTGATCCGGAAGGCTGCGTAGATTTCCCGACCGTCTTCAAGCTGCTGGATGAATATCAGTACGAAGGCTGGCTGGTCGTCGAAGCAGAGCAGGATCCGGATGTTTATAATCCGCTTGATTATGCGAAGATGGCTCGTGCATATGTAAAGGAACAGATCGGTTTCTAAATAAAAACAGTTCATTTGACTTCGAGAGCATCGGCTGTGTGTGTATTTCGCCAGTGCATGTGCGGTTGATGGAAGAAGCTGAGAAATAGTAAGAAATAAAACACAAAGTTCAGGACTGCTTCCGGGGATCATCACATTGTCATTCCGGTTAAAAAGCTTCTTCGGAAGGCAGTTCTGAACAGGATAAAACAGAGCGTGACACTTTAATCTGAACAAAGAATAAGGAGATAAGCAATGAAAACTTTAAAGATGGGAATTATCGGTATCGGACGTCTCGGATATGAGCATGCATGCAATATCGCAAACAGAGTTCCGGGTATGGAGCTTGTGGCAGTCGCTGATGCAAATCAGACGAGAGCAAAGGAAGTTGCCGAAGAACTGGGTGCTAAGTACTATGAATCCCCGGAGGCACTTTGTGCAGCTCCTGAGGTTGAGGCTGTTGCTATTATTACAAACACAGCTTCTCATGTAGATATGATCAGAATCGCAATGGATGCAGGCAAGAATGTATTCTGCGAGAAGCCGCTGGCAGAAAATGTTGAAAAGTGCAAGAAAGCTGAGGCAATTATTGCAGCTCATCCGGACCTCACTTTCCAGCTTGGATTCATGAGAAGATTTGATCATTCCTATGAAGTAGCTAAGGCAAAGATCGACAGAGGTGATATCGGTGATATTATTCTTGTTCGCTGCTACTCTCAGGACCCGATCTCTATTATTGAAGGTACTCTGGAATATGCACCGCGCTCCGGCGGACAGTTCATCGATATGTCTATCCATGATATCGATCTGATTCGCTGGCTGACAAATTCCGAGCCGGCAAAGCTCTGGGCTATCGGCGGCTGCTATGAATTCAAACAGTACAAGGATTGGGATGACGGAGATAACGTATCCTGCCTGATGCAGATGGAAAATGATATCATGGCATATTTCTTCGCAGGCCGCGCAGCTGCACACGGCTCCGCAGTTGAGACGGAAATCGTAGGAACGAGAGGTACACTTAGAATTTCCGCAGTCCCGACAGATTCTCTGGTAGAAGTAATGAGCGAGCATGGTGTCTGCCGTGAGTGCTATCAGGACTTCGTTACCAGATGGCACGGCGCATATATCCGTGAGATGGAGGTCTTCCTTGATAACGTCATGAATAAGAAGGCAGCAACTCCGAATGTCTCTGACGGAACAAAATCTACGGCAATCGCATTCCGCTGCAAGGAGTCCTTCCTTAAGAATGAGCTCCTGACAATGGAGTATTGATGCGCTGAGCAGCAGAAAAGTATCTTAATTAATGAATTTTTGAAGGAATAAGCAGATCAGGATCGGTATCTGTCAGAGAAGAATTCCGGAAAATGGAGAAAAGACATGAGAATCGCACTTGTAATGGAATGGAGCACAAGCGAAAGGAACGAAATTGTTTACAGCGTGCTCAAGAAGGTAGCAGAGAAAAACGGACATTCCGTTGTGAATTACGGACAGTTCAACCAGGAGGATTACCGTCAGACCTATAATCAGAATGCGGTTCTGACGGGAGCAATTCTGAACTCCGGTGCGGCAGATCTTGTTATCACTGGCTGCGGCACAGGCATGGGCGCTATGCTTGCCTGCAATACAATGCCGGGTGTTCAGTGCGGTTTTGCCGTAGATCCGGCAGATGCCTTCCTGTTTACACAGATCAACGGCGGCAACTGCCTGTCACTTCCCTTTGCAAAGGGCTGGGGCTGGGCTGCAGAAGTCAATCTGGAGTATCTGTTTGAGAAACTGTTTGTTCAGGAGCCGGGAGGGGGCTACCCGCCTTCTGCAGCAGCATCCGAGCAGAGAAACGCAAAGCTTCTTGCAAAGCTTGATAAGGAAGCCATTCGCGACATAAAGGATATTCTTGCAAGCGAGGATCCGGATGTCCATGAGATGGTAGTAAATGCATTTGCAGGTGTCAGATATGAGCTGTTTAAGGCAGACTGCAAAGATGCCGAAATTATGGCAGCGGTAGATCAGGCTCTCGGAAAGTAAATTGTCAAAACTATTCTTTGAAAACTGTGCCCCGTTTTTCAAACTTCATGCGGGATGAAGTTCGAAAAATGGGCGCAGTTTTTTTAAGATGATAGTTGAGCGTTTCGGAGACATACGTGAAAGCTTTTACTATTTCCTAAGAAGAGCGTGCAATGAAAAAGTGTAACGATTATTATGCTTGATGCTTCAACAAATTCGGGATTTTAGGCCTGAATTTCAGAAGGGAAGGGAGGACCAGGTGCCGGAATATATTCTGGAAATGAAAGACATCAGTAAGACGTTTCCCGGCGTAAGGGCACTCGATCACGTGCAGCTACAGGTAAAACCGGGTGAAGTGCATGCCCTGATGGGAGAAAACGGAGCCGGAAAGTCTACTCTGATGAAGATCCTGATGGGGATCTATCGGAAGGACGCCGGTGAAGGCAGCATCATCTTCAACGGACAGCCTTATGAAGTCTCAAATCCAAAGGAAGCCATGGAACGGGGCGTTGCCATGGTGCATCAGGAATTAAATCCGATTCTTGATATGCCTGTTTACGAAAATATTTTTGTCGGACGGGAAATTAATAAGAACGGACTGGTTGATAAGGAAGCGGAAATCAGAGAAGCGGAGAGGCTGATAAAGGAATGCGGTCTCCATGTATCACCGAAAGATATTCTCCGTGATCTGACGGTTGCGCAGTGTCAGCTGATCGAAATCATTAAGGCGATCTCACTGAATGCAAAAGTGATCATCATGGATGAGCCGACGACCTCCATCACGGATAAAGAGGTGGAAATTCTTTTCGGTCATATTAACAGGCTGAAAGAGCAGGGCGTTGCGATTATTTATATTTCCCATCGAATGGATGAAATTTTCCGCATCTGTGACCGCGTGAGCGTATATCGCGACGGTCAGTATATCGGCAGCGGAGAGACAAAGGATCTCACAGAGGCACAGCTTATTAAATGGATGGTAGGCAGGGAAATCACGGATGTTTTCCCGAAGCTGGAATCTGAGATCGGCGATGTGGTATTCGAGGCCAAGAATATTGTTCGCGATAAAAAGGTAAAAGACGTCAGTATTTATGTAAGAAGCGGCGAGATTCTCGGAATTGCAGGACTGGTAGGTGCAGGTCGAAGCGAGCTGGTGGAAGGTATCTTCGGAGTACATAAAATTCAGGCAGGTCAGGTATTTATTCATGGCGAGGAAGTAAAGGTTCATTCGCCAAATGACATCATCAAAAAGGGCGTTGCACTTATTACAGAGGATCGAAAGGGAACCGGACTGAATCTTTCCGGATCCGTAAATGATAATATCGCTATGGTTGCGATCAAGAAGCTTTTGAACAATGGTCTTTACAGCAAGATTAAGGCGCGAAGAGCCTCTGAGGAATACATTAAAAAGCTCAGTATTAAAACCCCGTCCGGAGATCAGATCGTCGGAAATCTTTCCGGAGGCAATCAGCAGAAGGTGGTACTTGCCAAGTGGCTTCTGAATGATCCGGATATTATTATTCTGGACGAACCGACACGGGGAATCGATGTTGGTGCAAAGCGCGATATTTATCTGCTGATCGGATCTCTTGTACAGCAGGGAAAAGCAGTGATCGTCATTTCCTCCGAAATTCCGGAGCTGATGGGAATCTGTGACAGGATCAATGTCATGGCAGAGGGAAGGCTTTCCGGTGAATTAAATAGAGACGAGTTTGCACAGGAGAGTATTCTTGCACTTGCATCCGATATTGAGGTTTAAAGACGGGAGAAGGTAGAAAATGAAAACAAAGAGCAAATCATCCTTTTTAAGTGATTATTTTATTATCATTATATTTGTCGCCCTGGTTGTTCTCCTGACGCTCATTAAGCCGAGCTTTCTTTCAGGGAAGAACATCATCAATATTTTAAAACAGACATCGATCGTCGGTATTCTTTCTTTCGGTATGATGTTTGTTATTGTCAGCGGCGGCTTTGATATGTCTGTCGGATCGACAATCGCGTTTGCCGGCATTCTTTCCGCTCTGCTCGGACAGGGCAACAGCCCCTTGGTCCTTGCACTTGCAGCGGCACTTGCAGCCGGTCTTGCCGTCGGTATTGTGAACGGTATCGGTATTGCGGTTGGAAATCTTCCGCCGTTTATTATGACGCTGGGTACGATGACTTCGGTCAGAGGACTTGCACTCCTGATTTCCGACGGAAAACCGATCACCGGAATTTCCGAGAGCTACAAGAGCGTGACAACAGCTACGATCGCGAACATTCCGCTTCTGGCAGTTTACTTTGTGGTCGTCATTATTATCTGCTCCTTCGTTCTCTCAAAGACAGTTTACGGTCGTCGGGTATTTGCCTGCGGCGGAAACATGCAGGCAGCGAGAGTGGCAGGTATTAACACGACTTTCATTAAAATTTCGGTCTTCGCAATTGCCGGTCTTCTTGCAGGTCTGTGTGGATTCCTGATGACCTCCCGAGTTACGATCGGTCAGCCGACCGCTGCTGAAAGCTATGAGATGGACGCAATCACCTCCTGTGTCATTGGTGGTGTTTCCATGTCGGGCGGTGTCGGTAAGCCTTGGGGCGTAGTCATCGGCGCACTTCTGATCACCGTCATCTCCAATGGTCTCGATGTTCTGGGTGTTTCTTCTCACTGGCAGAAGATCATTAAGGGCATCATCATTGTGGTCGCTGTATTAATTGACGTAAAGAGCAAATCAAAGAAGAACTGATCAAAGCAGAGCTGACCGAAGCTGAAAAAGCACTGATCAGAAAAAGCTGATCAAAGAAAATCGGCTCAAAGAAGAGTTGCTCCGGGAGGAAGAGAGCTCTGATAAAACGATATATCAGCACCCGGTAGGTGTGCTGAATATAAATCTTCCGGCACTGCCGGATCCAAAAAGTTTATCCAAGAAGGAGGAAAACATCATGAAATTAAGAAAACTTACAGCAATTGCAGCTTCTGCGGTTCTGGCAGCAGGTATGCTCGCAGGATGCGGCAGTTCCGGTTCTGCAGCCAGCACAGCTGCTCCGGCGGAATCCGCTGCAGCAAGTGAGGCAGCTGCAGGAAGTGAAGCTGCAGCAGGCGGTACATACAAGATTGCTATGTGCCAGCAGCATCAGACAAATGCGTTCCAGATCGCAATTACAGAAGCTGCCAAGGCAAAGGCTGCTGAGCTTGGCGTTGAGCTGACAGTTTTTGATGCAAACCAGGATGCAGCAACACAGATTTCCCAGATCGACTCCGCAGTAGCACAGGAATATGATGCGATCCTGTTCGAGCCGGTTGATCCGGCAGGACTCGGTGATGCAGCTAAGTCAGCTGTAGACGCAGGCGTATTGGTTCTGAATGTAGTATCTACAGTTGATAACTGGGAGAGCTTTGGTATCTCCGCTTTTTCCGGCGGCAGCAATGTGGCAGCAGGTGAGATGGAAATGCAGCAGGTGGCAGACCTTCTGAACGGTGAAGGCAAGATTGCGATCCTGACAGGTCCGTCCGGCGACTCCGGCGGAATTGACCGTCACACAGGCTATGAGAATATTCTTGCAAATTATCCGGGTATTGAGGTAGTAGTAGAAGCTGACTGCGAGTGGGATACAGCTAAGGCTCAGTCTACGGTTGAGAGCTGGCTGGTTGCTTATGATCTTGACGCAATCGTCTGCGAGAATGACGGTATGGCAGTAGGTGCAGGAAATGCAGCAGGCGCAAACAGCGGAATCGTGATTACGGGCGTAGATGCAACTCCGGACGGTCTGGAAGCAATTCTTGACGGCAGAATGACAGGTACTGTTTCTCAGGATGCAGGCGGACAGGGCGCAAACGGCGTAGAGGCTGCTGTTAAGCTGTTAAACGGTGAGACACTTGATAATAACATGATCCTGACAGAGAACATCTGGATCAATGCAGATAATGCTGCTGATTATCAGTAATCACGAGCGAAAGTTACAGCTGCGGGGCTGTAACACAATAGGCACTTAAACAGGTGAAGGATTCATTGTAACGTTTGAATGAATCCTTCACCTTCTTTTATTATCTGACGGCATCATCCATTCGTGTGCGGTAAAATCGCCGGAAGTAAGATTTTTCGCACTATTTTCATACTGCACGATCCGTGATGCGGGTCTTGAAAGCGACATTACTGAATCATTTCTGAATCATTGGTATGAGAGGAAAAGACGAATCTCCGCGAACATGATATAATGAGAAAAAGTGTAAGAAAAGCAGCGCTATGATGCAAAGCAGCTTGCATACGTAAAAGGGAGAGCATTTGCAATGAGTGTAAAAGTAGACGGAAATGAAAAAATCAGACGGGAACTTGAGCTTGAGCGCTCCGGTGACATCACACCCGCAGAAGGATATAAGATGAAAATGGATGCCCTGCAGGAGATCAAGGACAGCGGTATTGATCACTGCTCATGTCCGGAGGCCTGTCCGCATCACGGAAAATGCTGGGAATGTGTGCTGATCCATCGCGGACACAGAGATCATCTTCCCTATTGTTTCTGGGATATGACAAATGAGCGTCTGTACCAGCTGCAGCTGCTGACAGAGGGATCTCTGAAGGATTATCATCCGGAGATGAGTCATGAGTGATTTAAAATGGTATTTGAACACAAGCGCGGAACAGAAAGCACGCCGGATACAGGAAGAGAAAAGAGCAGCTGAGCGAAGAGCCATGGAAGAGCAGGCGCGCCGCTATCAGGAGGTAACTGCAGAGGCGCAAAGGAGAGCTGCCGCGCGAAAAGCTGCGGAAGAGCAGGCACGCCGCTATCAGGAGACGACTGCAGAAGCACAGAGGCGGGCAGCCGAACGAAAAGCTGCGGAAGAGCAGGCACGCCGTTATCAGGAGACAACTGCAGAGGCGCAGAGGAGAGCAGCTGAGCGAAAAGCTGCGGAAGAGCAGGCGCGGCGCTATCAGGATGTGACTGCAGAGGCGCAAAAGAAGAGAAAACGCCGTCTGAACAGCTTCGGAGTGAAGTGGACAGCATATATCAGTATTTCTTTTTTCCTGGGGATTCTCCAGAACATTCTAATGGTAGGGGAAATGAATCCGATGCATACCATTATGTTTCTCTTTCTGGCCGCTTACGTTCTATTCAGGTACCGCTGTATTGCAAGAGTAGGAGCAGTGATCGAGGCATTACTGATTCCGTTCGTCATAACAATACCTTTTGACTTCTTTCGTGTGAAGTTCCCTGATAATAACGGGACGATATTTATACTCGCGATC
>JAUNAN010000056.1:0-4042 GCA_030527595.1 Lachnospiraceae bacterium
TAATAGTTGCACAGACAATTCACTGCAACCGCTGCCGAAAACAGAAGCCCCTCTCTTGAAAGCAGCTGATCACTCTGTCTGTATTTTTCTTCAAAATGATCCAGGGACAGCAGTAAAAGCGGGAAAAAGGATACGACATCATGAAAATGATAAAACTCCAGATTGGCTGTCTGAAAACCGGAAAATGCATATAACAGTGCGCCGACAACCGCAAACCTGTAATCCTTTACAAACTTTCTGAGCCAGAGAAAGGAAGTCAATCCCGCCACGGTGTATTTCAGGACATATCCCCAGCCGATCAGATAAGGCACCATGGAGGAGGGAAAGAGCATCATGATCCATGCATACACGCCGCCTAATCCATAAAAACCGAAGCCGTGAATATTTGCCGTTCCGAGATCCAGTCCCCAGTTCCATTCTCCTCCGAGTGAGACCGCATTGTGCATCGCGGTGTTAAAGGGGATCTCCTGCTTATTAAAATCGTCTACAACCGTAAACGCTCCGCCGCCTCTGATAATAAAATATATCAGCGAGAGTACTGCCGCTGCCGTGCACACCAGCAGACACAGCAGAATTTCCTTCTTCAGCCTCTTTTTATTTATCATCTCATCTATTCTCCTCAGGGACATGCCAATGTAACAGAATAATCATTCCGCTTAACTTATTATCGTCATCATAAAAGCAGGTGTGCTGACTGATCTATCATTCAATCAGTCGCATAACTCAAAGAAAAGGGCAGAGAATGAAGCTTTTCCCATTCTCTTACCCTCTTTTTATATTTCATCGGCTTTTATCAGATCTTCCTCAGATCCTCCGGTGTAGTGATCTTGATATTTCCGTAGCTGCCCTCCACCAGATGCACCTTCGCAAGTCCGGACCGCTCCATGACCATTGCATCATCCGTAATGCCGGTCATGCCGTTTTCCTTTGCGATCTCATAGGCTCTGGTGATGAGCTTCAGCTCGAAGGCCTGCGGAGTCTGGATATTCCAGACCAGAGATCTTAAGGGAGTCTCCCGGATAAAGCCCTCCTCGTCGGCAATCTTGATCGTGTCCGTGGAGGGAACACCGACGGCAGAGGCTCCGTGACACTTTACATCCGCCACTGTCTTCTTCAGAATCTCCTCTGTGACAAAGGGTCTGGCACCGTCATGGATGAGCACATAATCCCAGATGGTGTAGCAGCGCTCCACGCCGCTTGTACGCTCCTCGTAATTCCCGGCTGCCCGCTCTCTCGCCCTCTCGGTCACACGGTGAAGTCCCGCCTGCACGGAGTCATATCTCTCCGTGCCTCCCGGCACTACGTCCTTCACCTTCGTGAAACCGTACTTTTCCACGATCTCCTTCCGGCAGTAAGGCACATAGTCTGCGGAGGTGACGAGGATGATCTCATCGATCTCCGGGCTGTTTTCAAATACACCGAGCGTGACGGCGATGATCGGCTGTCCGTTCATTTCCAGGAACTGCTTCGGGGTCTTTGTGCCCATGCGCTTTCCCTGACCCGCTGCCAATACTACTGCTGAAACCATAATTCAAATCCCTCTTCACATTCACAAAGCGCTCAAACAACCATTCTGTTTTGCCTGCTTTCTGCACGATTCTGCTGCACGCTTCTGATCAAAGATGTTCTCCCAGCTTCAGATTCGGGACTGCATTTAAGTCCCAGCCGCTGCGATAACCCTTCTCAAATTCATGGAAGGCCGCAACACCGATCATAGCCGCATTGTCCGTGCAGTAGATCGGAGAGGGGACAGATAGATTGAGACCTGCGTCTTTGCAGGCTTTCTCCATGCCGGCGCGCAGCGCGCTGTTGGCTGAGACACCGCCTGCCATTGCGACATTTGTGATGTTATGCGCCTTTGCGGCTCTCACCGTGTGCTCACAGAGCACGTCCACGACTGCCTTCTGGAAGCTCGCCGCAAGATCTGCGGGATTCACGGTCTCATGCATCATTTCCGCATGATTCAGGTAGTTGAGCACCGCGCTCTTAATGCCGCTGAAGCTGAAGTCGTACTCTGAGCCGTTGACCTTCGCCTTCGGGAAGGTGATCGCATCGGGATTTCCCTCCTTCGCGATCTTATCGATCTTCGGACCGCCCGGGTATCCCAGACCGATCGCACGGGCAACCTTGTCAAAGGCCTCTCCCGCCGCATCATCCACGGTCCTGCCCAGGATCTCGAATTCCGCCCAGTCCTTCACAATAACCAGATGGGTGTGGCCGCCGGACACGATCAGTCCCAGATAGGGAGGCTTCAGATCCGGATGCTCGATATAGTTTGCCGAGATGTGGCCCTCGATGTGATGTACGCCGATAAGCGGCTTTTTTGCCGCCCAGGCGATCGCCTTTGCCTCCGCAACGCCGACCAGCAGGGCACCCACAAGACCGGGGCCGCAGGTAACTGCCACCGCATCGATATCCTCCAGGGTTTTGCCTGCATCCTCAAGCGCCTTCTGAATGACAAAGTTGATCTTCTCGATGTGCTTGCGGGAGGCCAGCTCCGGAACGACACCGCCGTAAACCGTATGCATGGCGATCTGTGTATAGATCTCATTGGACAGAATTTCCCGTCCGTCTCTGACTACCGCAGCTGCTGTCTCATCACAGGAGCTCTCTATTGCTAAAATGTCGATATGTTCTGACATAGTTTCCTCTTTCAGTCTTCCTCAAACGGAATTTCCGTCGTCTGTCCGTCTCTTGACATCACAATGCGCGGGAAAATGGCCTGCATCTTCTCTCGATATTCCTCCGGATGCAAAAGCAGGGGGCTGTAGTGGGTGTACCACATTTCCTTCGGATCCGCCTCCGCAGCAATGCGGGCCGCCTCCGTCATCGTCATGTGGCGGTATTCCCTCGCCTTGGCATCTCTGTCATCCTCTCCGTACATGCCCTCCAGGATCAGCAGATCCGCATTTTTTGCATGCGTCCGGATGCTCTCTGTCGGCCGGGTGTCCGTGGAGTAGACTACCTTGATCCCCTTTCGCTCAGGCCCGAGCACCATGTCCGGTGTGAAGATCTGTCCGTCCATTTCCACGGTCTGCCCCTTCTGCAGGGGGTTCCAGGCCTTGACCGGGATATTGTTTTCCTTTGCGCGGGCGACATCAAATCTGCCTCCGCGTCTGATGCTGACCTCATAGGAGTAGCACGGCACTCTGTGATTCACTTTAAATGCAGTAACATCCATTCCTGCCACTGAAAAGTGATCCTCCGGTCCCTCGATCTCCCGATAATTTGTCTCAAAGGGAAGCTCCGGTGCAATGGTCCGCACGGCACGAAGGATGTTTCCGACTCCCTTCGGTCCGACAATGGTCACCGGCTCCCTTCGCTCCGCATTTCCCATCGTCAGGAGCAGCCCCGGCAGTCCCGCGATGTGGTCCGCATGAAAATGCGTCAGGAAAATCGTACTGATCGGCTTGCAGGACCAGCCCTGCTTTCTGAGAGCGATCTGTGTCCCCTCACCGCAGTCGATGAGGATGGATTCTCCCTGATATCTCATAAGGCAGGAGGTGAGATAACGCTTCGGCAGCGGCATCATGCCTCCCGTCCCCAGTAAGCATACGTCTAACATATATTTTTCCTATTCTATCGTATTGTTCCGGTGCATATTCCAGATTCGAACCGGCATCCCGCTTTTCTCAAACATGAGTCGAACCGGCCTCTCACGTTTTTTCTAAAAAACGCCCCGCACCGGCCTCTCACGTCTCTTTCAAAGATGGCAGCTCATGATCACCGCGTCCTCGACCGGATCCGTATAATAGCGCTTTCTCACGCCCTCTTCCGCAAAGCCCTGCTTCTCATAGAGATGACGTGCCGGCGCATTGCTCTCCCGCACCTCCAGATAAATGACAGTGACTTTCTTTTCCGGAAGCCGCCTCTTTGCCTCGTCCATCAGCGCTCCGCCGAGTCCGCGGTTTCTTGCGGACCGCTTTACAGTGATCTCCAGCACCTCTGACTCCCAGGGGATCAGCAGAATACCGAGAAATCCCAGCACCTCGCCATCCTCCTCCGCCACAAGAAAGAGGGTATCGTTTCTTATAAAATAAGT
>JAUNAN010000056.1:4142-6054 GCA_030527595.1 Lachnospiraceae bacterium
CTGCTGCTCCGCCTGCGACTTTCTCAGGTAGATCGGAACATGCTCCTCCGCGGGAATCGCTTTTCCCTCTCTATAGAGACGCAGTGCCAGAGCACCGACGGAGGCCGCTCTCTGTCTCCCTGCGCTGGCAGGTGCGTAGAGATGCGGCAGGGTCATCTTTTCTTCGATGAGTTCTTTGTATGCCTCGACACCGTCACCCAGGAAGATGACGCCCTTCTCCGTGAGGGCGGCGGGCAGTGTCTCTATTTCCGAGATGAGATCCTCTACCGCAAGCGGGATCTGATCCCGCACCGTCACGAGGTTCTCTCCCTCAAACCGATAGATGCCGCTGTATACCTGTTTGCGTCTTGCATCCATGATCGGGCAGACGAGAGCCTCCGAGCCGAACAGGTTCCAGGCAAGACCGGCGAGTGTCGGTACCTCGATCAGCGACTTTTTCAGGGCAAGTCCCAGTCCCTTTGCTGTTGCGGAGCCGATTCGGAGTCCGGTAAAGGAACCCGGTCCTGCCGCGATCGCTATGGCATCCACGGTTTCCACATCCAGCTCGATCATGCGGGAGATCTCATCCAGCATGGGAAGGAGTGTCTGGCTGTGAGTCTTTTTATAATTCACCGTATATTCTGCAAGAAGCAGATCGTCCTCAAGAACTGCCGCGGATGCGACAAGTCCGGAGCTGTCTAATGCTATTAGCTTCATAATATATATATCCTTCTTGTCCTGATATATTTATGTATCCTTCTTATTTCTATTGATATACGCCGGCAGTTCACAGTTCCGGCTCTGCGCCTGTGATCGTGATTCTTCGATAATCAAAGCCCTGCTCAGGATCCTTCTCGATTGTGATGCGGATCGTTTCCTCCGGAAGAAGCTCCTCTATGAGCTCCGCCCACTCCACCAGGGAGACTCCGTCTCCGAAGAAGCACTCCTCGTATCCGATCTCATCCATCTCCTCGGGATCCGCAATACGATATACATCGAAGTGATGCAGGGGAAGACGCCCCTCTTCATAGCTCTGAAGGATCGTAAAGGTCGGACTGGTGACCGGCTCTGTAATGCCGAGCCCGCGGGCAAAGCCCTGGGTAAATACCGTCTTTCCCACGCCCAGGTCACCGCTCAGTGCGTAAACGCTTCCGGCTTCTGCCTGCTCTGCAAGTTTTCTGCCGGTTTCATAGGTCTCCTCCCGGCTGTTTGTCTCTATGATCAATGCTGTGTCCTCATTTTCGGGACTCCGGAGAGTCCGCTGCATGTTTTTTCTCTTTTTGATCCGTTTTTTGATCGGCTCATATGAATTTTTCGGTAAATCCGCAAGTGCATCCCGAACGGAATCCCGATGATTCCCGACTTTTCAGTATAGCACACGACTTCCTGCTTTCAAACCGTAAAGATTGAACCGGCGGAAGGTTCGTGCTATGATAAAGAGGATTTTCTAAACCATATCCAAAAAGGAGACGACAATGGCTAATCCGATCGTTACGATTACTATGGAAGACGGCAGTGTTATGAAGGCCGAGCTCTTCCCGGAGATTGCTCCGAACACTGTAAACAACTTCATCAGCCTGATCAAGAAAGGCTTCTATGACGGCGTATGCTTCCACCGCGTCATCCCGGGATTCATGATCCAGGGCGGAGACCCGGAGGGAACAGGCATGGGCGGCCCGGGATATGAGATCAAGGGCGAATTTACTATGAACGGCTTTCAGAATGATCTGAAGCATTCCGCAGGTGTTCTGTCTATGGCACGCACCATGGTACCGGACTCCGCAGGCAGCCAGTTCTTCATTATGCATGCGGATTCTCCGCATCTTGACGGACAGTATGCTGCGTTCGGAAAGATCACAGAGGGTCTGGATGTCGTAGACAAGATCGCAACTGTCCGCACGAATTTTTCAGACAAGCCGCTGACTCCGCAGGT
>JAUNAN010000056.1:6154-9397 GCA_030527595.1 Lachnospiraceae bacterium
AATTCCGTGATCTGGTTTCTTACCTTTTCCACTTCCCCGTCCGGAATGAGCAGCTGTATCTCCACGCCCTCTCCGTAATCCGTCCGAAGCACCGTGATGTTTTCATTTGCAAAATACCAGGTCAGCTTTCCGGAGGCGGTGTAGCTGCATTTCACGGACATTCGCACACCGCTCTGCTTTTTCACAACGCCTGCTGCGGCATAGGCATCCTGAGCCGCTTTGGTATAGGCGCGCAGAAGTCCGCCGGTTCCGAGCAGGGTCCCCCCGAAGTATCGTGTCACAACGACGACCGTGTTGTGGAGCTCGTACCCGCGCAGCACCTCGAGCATCGGCTTGCCTGCTGTCCCCTGAGGTTCCCCGTCATCGCTGAAGCGCTGAATTTCCCCGGGGGTTCCCGCCTCGCCCGTGACATAGGCAAAGCAGTGATGCCGGGCATCATAGTGCTTTTTTCTGATCTTCTCGATATAGGCCTCCGCCTCCTCCTGAGTGGCGGCAGGCGCGATCATTCCGATGAACCGGGATTTTTTTTCTACTACCTCGGCAATTCCTTCTGTTTCTATTGTCTGATACTGATCCAGCATCCTTTTCTCTCCTGATTTCCGGTCCATGATCCGATGGTTTCCGGCTTTTTTAACCACAAAATAACCTGTACGAGTCCTATTTTACAGGAACTCGCTGAAATTGTGAACATTAGCTTCGCTTCTTGGAATCAGGAATTCTTTCTGATATAATGAGATACTATGAAATATACAGAAAATGAAATCGAGAAGAAGTCGGAACTTCTGAATTCTTCGACCAAGCCGGTTGGACTCCGGATTGGGGCTTCCATTGTTCGGATTCTGTTCTTTGTCGTCATTGCCGTTGTCGTGATCGGTGCATGTGCCGCAGCAGGCGTTGTGCGGGGAGTAATTGCCAGCTCGCCCGATGTTGACAGCATCAATATTTCCCCGAGCGGCTATGCGACATTTATTTATGACTCGGAGGGCAATCAGCTGCAGAAGCTGACGTCATCCAACTCGAACAGAACCTCTGTATCACTTGAGAACGTACCCGAAGATCTGCAGCATGCGATCATAGCCATCGAGGATGCCCGCTTTTATGAACATAACGGCGTGGATCCCCGCGGTATCCTGCGTGCATTTGTCGTCGGCGTGCGAAACGGCTTCCGATTCACGGAGGGTGCGAGTACCATCACTCAGCAGCTTCTGAAAAATAATGTGTTTGTAACATGGACGGAGGAGTCATCTCTGGGTGAACGCGTCAGGCGTAAGCTGCAGGAACAGTATCTTGCCGTTGAGCTTGAAAAGAAACTGAATGATAAGGGACTGATCCTTGAAAATTATCTGAATACGATCAACCTCGGCGCAGGTACTTATGGTGTTCAGGCTGCTTCCAAGCAGTATTTCCATAAGGATGTATCTGAACTGACACTCTCCGAGTGCGCTGTTCTTGCCTGCATTCCCCAGAACCCGAGCAGGTATAATCCGATCACACATCCGGATTATAATGCAGAGCGCCGTGAGACGGTTCTTGGCCGTATGATGGCGCAGGGCTACATCTCTCAGGAGCAGATGGATGAAGCGCTTGCAGATGATGTTTACGATCGTATCGCTGCAGCACAGGAAACCACCAGTGATGTAGCTGAGGTCTATTCCTATTTCATCGACGAGCTTACGGACCAGGTCGTCAATGACCTGATCGACCAGAAGGGATATTCCGAGTCTCAGGCTTATCAGGCACTGTATTCCGGCGGTCTGCGTATCTATACGACACAGGATATGATGATCCAGCAGATCTGTGATGAGGAATTTGCCGATGAGAATAACTATCCCGAGACGACCTACTACTCCATCGACTGGGCTCTGTCTATTCTGAAGAGCGACGGATCCACGGTCAATCACAGTAAGGAAATGCTCAGAAAGCATTTCCGCGAAAAGCTGGAGGATGAGGACTTTGACCTGCTCTTTGATTCCGAAGAGGATGCACAGTCCTATATCGATGAGTACAAGGATGATGTGATGGAAGACGGAGACGAGATCCTTGCCGAGCGCACCTCGTTTTCTCCTCAGCCTCAGGCTTCCATGGTCGTCATCGATCAGAGTACCGGATATGTAAAGGCGATCGTCGGCGGACGCGGCGAAAAGACCGCATCTCTCACGTTAAACCGTGCTACCGACTCCACCAGACAGCCCGGATCCTCATTTAAGATCCTGACCGTTTACTCTGCTGCACTTGATGAGTTCGACAAGACTCTGGCAACGATCCTGCCGGATGTGGAGACCGAGTACAGCGACGGCACGATCGTCAACAACTACTATTCCGATTACAAAGGCAACGTCACCATCCGTGAGGGCATCTGGCGGTCCATCAACACCATCGCCATTCAGCTGGTTCAGGAGATGGGCACAAAGGCAGCCTTTGAAATGGCAACAAGCTACGGCATCACGTCACTCGATCCGATCGAGGATATGTATGAACCCATGGCCATCGGTGGTCTGTACAACGGTGTAACCAATCTGGAATTGACAGCCGGCTATGCGGCAATCGCAAACGGCGGTACTTATATCGAGCCGACCTTCTATACCAAGATTCTGGATCAGTACGGCAACGTCGTTCTCGACAACACACCCGAGTCACATCGCGTCATTAAGGAAAGCACAGCTTATCTGCTGACAAGCGCGATGGAAGATGTACTGGATCACGGTACCGGTGATAATATCGTGCTGGATGTCGGAAATATGGCAGTTGCGGCAAAGACCGGATCTACCAACAACTACATCGATGTCTGGGTAGAAGGCTTTACTCCGTATTACACAGTCGGCATCTGGGCAGGCTATGATAACAACGAGCCGCTTGAGGAGGATACCTACTATCAGATCTTCGAGCGTACGATCTGGGCAAATGTCATCAATCGTATTTCCGCCCTGGATCCTGCAAGACAGTTCACGGTTCCTTCCACAGTCACGCAGGTGACCGTGTGCGAAGAAACAGGACTGCTTGCTACAAGCTACTGCAGCGATACAGAAACCGAGTACTTTGCAAAGGGCACAGCTCCGACTGACTACTGTACAGTCTGCAAGAGCAATTACGAGGCTGCTGCTGCAAGACGTGCTGCTGAGGAAGCCGCAAGACGTGCAGCCGAGGAGGCCGCAGCTGCTGAAGAAGCAGCCCGTCAGGCAGAAGAAGCAGGCGGTTCGTCTGACAATTCAGGCGCATCGGATACCGGCTCCTCAGACACCGGAG
>JAUNAN010000056.1:9497-13040 GCA_030527595.1 Lachnospiraceae bacterium
TTTGTCAGGATCTCATCCTTCCACTCGTCAGTCAGCGGATTCTGCATCCAGTTAGCAACGATGCGCTCTCCTCCCGCGTACCGGGGAATCAGGTGAATGTGAAAATGAAAGACGGTCTGTCCCGCAATTTCTTTATTATTCTGGATAAGATTGAAACCGTCACAGCCCATGGCCTTTGTCATTCTTCCGGTCATCTTCTTCGCCAGCATAAACGCTCTTCCCACAAGCTCTTCCGGCATCTCATAAATGTCGGCATAATGTGCCTTCGGGAGCACCAGACAATGTCCCTTTGTTGCCGGATTCGCATCCAGGATCACACGAAACTCCTCATCCTCATAAAGTGTTGCTGTCGGGATATCCCCGTTTGCCAGCATGCAAAAAATACAATCTGCCATTTTCTCTCCTTCCTTATTGCGGATCATAGTGCCGCAAATATGCTCTGTGTTTGATTCGAATCGATCCTTCACTCAAGTGATCACATTTCCGCTTATTAAGCCCGAATCTGTCTCTCCCACTCTCTCCTGCGTCTGCTTTTCCCGGACCGGTAGAAGACCATGCAAATGAGAAAACCGCTGATCAATCCGCCGATATGTGCCGCGTTTGCAACATGTTCCGTTGTAAACCCGAAATAGATCATAAAAGCGATCATCACCAGCATCTTCTGAAGGGAGATCTGTTCCACTCGCCCTCTGTGTGCGATCACGACCCATACCATGGCGCCCGCAGCGGCACAGACTGCACCCGATGCTCCGATCGAGACCGCATTTCTGCTCTCCGCCAGCTGCATCCGGTATTGCATCAGTCCCCCAAAAATACCTCCGCCGAAGTAGATCAGTAGAAAGCGAAGCTTACCCGTCTGCCGTTCCAGAGGAGTTCCGATCACTCCGAGCAGCAGCATGTTATTCGTCAGATGACGCATACCCGAGTGAAGAAACATCGCTGTCAGCAGTCTCCAATACTGTCCCTCTTTCAAGAGAACTGTGTATGCGCCGCCCCATCTGATCAGGACCTGCGTATCCTCAGAGCCGCCAGTCATTTCCGTCAGCAGAAACAGGAGTACATTGCATACGATCAGCACGACTGTGACCGATATCTTTTCTGTGATTTCATTTTTTCTCATAAGTATATTATAACGAGTTTGCTATCCCTTTACAATCTCTCCCTCTGCCGGCTTTATCCCTGCCTGCTTCCTCCAGGCAGACTTTTTTCCATCACGCTTGTTTCCTTTCTCTGCGTTCAGCAGCTCTTCCTCTGCGCAGAAAAAAAGGCCGCCGCACAATCGTGCAGCAGCCTTTTATAAAAAAGAGATAAGACTGAATGAATTATTTGCCGAGAAGCTGTCTCTCGATGATCTCGCGAGCTTCCGGAGCCTGTTTATCCATCTTCTCCGGGAATCCGAAGTAGGAAACGCAGGCAATATTGTCGCCGCCGACCTTCGGTGCATCCGGCTTAAGCTGCTTGTTTGCGAAATCCATCTCGCGCAGAGTTTCGAAGATACCCTCGAAATCAACTTCGCCTTCGCCCATAGCTGTATGCTGATGAATCGTAACATCTGCAGCACCGCGAGCGTTCAGCCACGGCGGATTCAGGATGTAGCGGCAGTCCTTAGTCTGATTATAAGTATCGGCAAACAGAACGTGTGTCAGCTCATCGCCTGCATATTTCAGCATATGACGAACATCGCCCTTGCCCTGATCATAGAAGAAACCGTGGGATGCTGAATATACATAGCCCAGGTTCGGAGAACGATAGGACTTCACCATATCTACTGCCTCATCGTTCAGCTCGCAGAAGTCATACGGATGAGACTGTACCTCTACACGAAGACCTTCCTTCTCGATTCTCGGAAGCAGCTCGTCCATAGAACGGAACCACATGCCGTTGCAGATCTCCTGCTGATTCGGATCTCCGGAAAACTCTGTATTAATTACCGGAACGCCCATGTTTACAGCAATATCGATGATCTTGTTCCAGTTTGCAACAGCCATCTTTCTCTGCTCTTCTGTCGGGCCGGACCAGCGGTATACGACGATGAAGGAAGAGATCTCAACACCTGTCTCCTTCAGAGCCTGGCGGTATTCTGCCTCAGCTTCCTTGGAGAAAAGCGGATGCTTGTAGAACGGATTGATGCGCGGATGCGGAGACTGCTCGATATATTTGTATCCCCAGTCAGCGACCTTGTGAACCATGGTGTTGATATCGTACTGCTTTGCCAGTACATCAACGTCAAATGCAATTTTCATGCTGTGTTTGCTCCTTTCATGTACTCACCATATCTATCTGACAAAAGAATTATCAGATATTTAACTTATTCATATTGTAACTGTTTAACGAGTCACTTACAATATGTAAAACAGCGCTGTTATTGATATTTTCGATTTTCTTTTCTGAAGAATTCTCAATTCATCGCGCACAAGCTGTTACTCGTAGATTCGATTCACCGTAAATACAAGGAGACCGATATGCAGATTCAGGAAAACGGTGTTCTGAGCCGGTCGGTACGCTATCTCTTCACCCCTTCCTCCTTTGCGGAGCAGGTCCTGTTTTATCCCACCAGAATGGGACATTATTTCTGTACCGATGCGTACCTCTTTGATAATAACAATCTGATTGCCCTGCAGCCGAGCCATCATTTTCACTATATGATGTTTTTGATCAAGCGGGGTACTATGGCTGTAAACCTTGACGGGCGAACAGACCAGGCCCGATCCGGTGACATCGTCGTCTTTGACTGTAAGGCACCTCACGCCTATCGGGCCTCCTCGGAGAAGCTTGAATTTTACTGGCTCGTCTTCGACGGCATTTCCTGCGATATTCTTTTCCGGAAAATAAAAGAACAGCACGAGGACCGGAATGTATTCCCTTCAGCAGCTCCGTCCGAGACGGAACTGCTTCTCGAGAGGCTGATCACGATTGCCGGGCAGGCAGGTCATCCCGCAGTGACAGATATCTCGGAACTGATATATTCTATTCTCTGCTCCCTCCTGCAGCGCTCTACCGGAAAAGAGAGTCATAAGGGGGGACTGATCGAGGGCGGCATGTACTATATGGACACGCATTATAAGGAACAAATATCCGTGGAGGATGTTGCCGCAGCCGTCGGGCTGAGTGCCTCTTATTTTACAAAATGCTTCCGTCTGCAGACCGGCTATTCCCCGCATGAGTATCTTTCTCTGAGAAGGATCAGCAGGGCCAAGGAGCTGCTTCTCTCCTCCGGCAGTACGGTCAAAGAGATCGCCTTCGATGTCGGCTATGCTTCACAGGAGAATTTCATCCGTTCCTTCAAGAAGTCTGTCGGCGTTTCACCTGCCGCCTATCGAAGATATCCGATTTAACATAAAAAATTGCCCCCGCAGAAACCTCTGCAGGGGCAAGCACACAACAGTTCGAATCGTTGTAAATGTCTGTTTTCAGATCAAACCTTGACTCTGTTCTTTCTCATATCGAATGCAACGGATCCGATGATGATGAGACCCTTGATGATGTTGGTGACGTTATCGTCGACACCCATCATGACCAGACCGTTGTTGATAACGCCCATGA
>JAUNAN010000057.1:0-7427 GCA_030527595.1 Lachnospiraceae bacterium
GTAGTGATCCGCACGGAGGGATCGGCAACACCGCAGGCTGCCATCTGCTCCGTGATGCTCTGAATCAAATCATAATAAGTATCCCAGTAATCCTCCAACTCAGTCCAGGCGCGAACCGTAAACTCCAGCGCCTCATTCGTGCTTCCGGAAATACGCGCAAAGGGCTTCGGTCCCTTGAGAACCTTCGGATGCTCCTGAAGCACCCTCATCATCAGCTCCTGCACCTCGGAAACGGAGCTGCCTCTGCCGCAGATAAACTGCAGCTCCATGCGGCGGCTTCCCTCTGAGGAATAATTGATCACATTTGCATTCATAAGCTGTCCGTTCGGAATCGTGATCTTCTGATTATTCGGAGAGATGAGTACCGTATAAAACATCGTAATCGTGCGCACGGTTCCCTCTGCACTTAAGGTCTCCACATAATCTCCCACACTAAAGGGTCGGAATACCATCAGCATGATTCCTCCCGCAAGATTGGAGAGACCGCCCTGCAGAGCCAGTCCTACCGCCACCGCACAGGAGGCAAATGCCGCCGTGATCGTCGCCATGGGAACACCCAATATGCTGATCACGGAAATCACCAGCAGGATCTGAAGGAAGAAATTCAAAAAATTCAGCAAAAACGCACGTACCGTGGGATCCATCCGCTCATATGCAAGGCTCTTCTTAAAGAGCTTCAGGACAATTTTGATCACAAATCGTCCCACAATTGCCGCAATGAGCGCGAAAATGAGAACACTGCCCGCATTCAAGAGCTTCTGCCAGGCGGCATCAGAAATAAAATTCATTGTTTTTCTCTCCTTGAATGAAAAGTTATTCAGCTTCTTATATAGAAACCATAGACTTTTTGAAAAGAAAGGACAGAATCCATCCTTGAATTCTGTCCTTTTCGTAGTGACTGCTTTATCATATCACAGATCCGATGCTGCAAATAGTCTTTTTCTGATTCGGCAAAGCTGCTGTCTCTGTCAGCTGTCTTATCTTATGCCTGTTTTCTCCTTAAATATCCCGCTGCTTATGCGAAACTGCATTTCGCCCAGCAGGCATTATGATCCGAGAGCTCCTTCCCCGTGAACTCAGCCAGTGCGGAGCCCGGCTCTGCCCAGGTAATATCCTTTGTCTCGGTTGAGATCGTGCCCCGTTCCCGGCACTCCCATCCCCTGGCAATCAGCCAGTCCAGCTTCAAGACCATGCTCTCTCCGTTCGGCATCGGCTTTCTGCGGGTCCCCTCTGTACTTGAGAACTCCCGATAGGAATATCCGCGATACTCCGCCTGCGGAAGGACTCCTTCATATTTTTCCACCTCATTCAGACGCTCCGCAAACTTATCAGTATCCTGATAAAGTGCAGTAAATTCCTGCACGTTATTGCCGTCGAAGGTATTCGTATTCAGGTCTCCTCCGATCATGACCGGCACATCCTTTGCAAAGTTCTGATCGATGACATCATAGATCGCTGCCATCTGCGCAGCTCTACCGGCGCTGTCCGCACGGTTTTCCAGGTGTACGCACACCGCACCCACTTCTTTTCCGCAGATGTCCAGTGCACAGACAATTCCGAGCCGCATGCCGATACGCTTCTGGCGGTCAAAGTACCAGTTATATGCCTCCGGAAGATGAACAGCCTTTGCCCACTTGATCGGCCATCTGGAAAACAGCGCATTCCCGTGGAAGCCCTTGCTGTCCTCCGGATTCACAAGCTCGATAAACTCCACTGCATAGGCATAATTCATGCCGATCGCTTTTCCGATCTCGAATGCAACATTCTTCTGTCCGGAACGCACGGCACCGTCATCCAGCTCGTTGGCATAGATAATATCCATATCCGCCAGATCCGGGCACATCTTCAGAAAATCGATCGTTTCATTCAGTGTCACGCCGCGCTCAATATTAAACACTACATGCTTGAGCGTCTCCGGAGATTCCGCCGGCACCTCTGCCAGATTCTGCACCTCACAGCTCTGATACTGAGGAATCCTGCTGATCACCTCTGCCTGTCCCAGAAGCGGTACCAGATTTCCGAGTTTCACTCTCTCCTCATATGAGATTGCTTCCATACGCACGTCCTTTCCGAAAGCAGAAGCTTCTCCTTGCAAACGTTTTCTATCCGTATATTTTAGCATATTCAGAGACAAAAAGTGTGTTTTTTTTAGAAATTTGTGCATTTTGTCCTTTTTTCCGGCGTTGAAATGAACTTCCGGAAATGCTAAAGTTGGAATGATCAGGCGCAGACAGTCTGTTTGCACTTGATGAACCGCTCCCGGCAGAACCGGAGGTCCGATTCTGCATTTCACCGATAAAAGGGGGAATCTTCACCTGTTATGAATCAAAAAACAAAAAAGCCTGCGATTTCAACGACACAAAAAATCGTGCTGTCCTTCTTCTGTGTCATACTGATCGGCGGGCTTCTCCTCAGTACACCGCTTGCATCCGCTGACGGCACAGTCACGCCTCTGATCGATGCGCTGTTCACCGCCACGACCTCCGTGTGCGTGACAGGTCTGGTCACGGTCACCACCGCTTTTCACTGGAGTCTCTTCGGTCAGATCCTGATCCTTTTTCTTGTCCAGCTCGGCGGTCTCGGCGTCGCCGCGCTGACCATGCTGTTTTTTCTTTCCATAGGAAAACGGCTCAGCCTCAGCTCCCGCAAGCTGATCGTAGACAGCTTTAATCTTGACTCCCTGGGCGGAATCACCCATTTCCTGCGCAGAGTCTTTCTGGGAACCGTGATCGTAGAGGGGATCGGCGCGCTGTGTTATCTGCCTGTTTTTATTTCCGATTACGGCATCCGAAAGGGGATCTGGTTTTCCGTCTTTCATTCTGTTTCCGCCTTCTGCAATGCGGGACTGGATCTGATCGGAAGCGACAGTCTCATCCCCTATGCCGGCAGTCTCTGGTTCAATCTCGTCACCATGATGCTGATCATTCTGGGCGGACTCGGCTTTATCGTATGGAGAGATCTTCTGTATCTCCTGAAGGGCAGAAAAAAAAGACTCTCCCTGCACAGCAGGATCGTTCTGCGCTTCTCCGCCTTTCTGATCCTTTTCGGCAGCGTGTGCTTCTTTATTTTTGAATACCATAACCCGGATACGATCGGAGGCATGTCCCTGCCGCACAAAATACTTGCCAGCCTCTTCCAGTCTGTCACAAGCAGAACCGCAGGCTTTGCCGGCATGTCTCAGAGTGCGCTTACTTCTCAGTCAGTATTTATCATGCTGATGCTGATGTTTATCGGCGGCTCCCCCGTCGGAACGGCCGGCGGTGTGAAGACAACTACGATCTTTGTACTCCTGGCAACGATCCGGTCCACCATCCGCGGCGACCGGGATACCAATATTTTCGGCAGACGGATTCCCGCAGGCACCATTCGGAAATCACTGGCAGTCGCCTCTGTCAGCCTTCTCACAAGTCTCACCGCACTCCTTCTGATGTTTTTATTTGCGGAAGGCTCTGCGACCGACATTGTGTACGAGGTCGTCAGTGCAGTCGGCACGGTCGGTCTTTCCAGAGATTTTACCGCGACGCTGAATTTCATCGGAAAATGCATCATTCTTGTCTGCATGTTTTTCGGACGAATCGGTCCGATGTCTCTTGTGATCGCATTGACCGCAAAAAGTAAAAATGAAACCGTACGCCTCGCAGAGGAAGACATCACAGTAGGCTGACGCCTAAGAGGATCTCAGAGATAAGCGTAGCGCAGGCCAAATCCAAAAGAGGATCGCAGAGATAAACCGTTTGGGGCAAAGACCGACTCATATCTTACATAATAATTAGCTGCAGCTCGGATCAGCAGGAAGGAACAGGGACATAAAAATGAAAAAAAAGCTGAAAATCAACCACGACAAGCACTCCTACGCCGTCTTCGGCATGGGCGATTTCGGAAGAACGGTTGCAATTGAACTTGCAAAGAGCGGCGCTGATGTTATGGCGATCGATCACAGCGAAGAACGGATCTCGGATGTCACGGATTATGTCACGGATGCCCGGATCATGGATGTCACGGATATCCGTGCCTATGAAAAGATCGCCCTGTCCAATATGGACGGTGTCGTCATCGCCCTGACCGGAAACATGGATGCAGCGATCATTGCCATTCTTCAGGCCTCCGAAGCCGGTGTGCCGGAGATCATTGTCAAGTCCGCCAGTGATGTGCAGACGGAGATATACAAGCGTCTCGGGGCGAACAAGATCATCACGCCCGAGATCAGTGAGGGAGTACGGCTTGCCCGCACCCTCTCCTCTACCGATATCTTTGATTTTGTTGCACTCCGGGATGAGATCTGCATGCTTGAGCTGCAGGTGCCGGAAGAGTGGGCCGGAAAAACGCTGGCGGAACTCCAGCTCCGCACCCGCTATCAGCTGAATGTCATCTCCATCCTCGGTGCGGAATCCGCTAATCTCGTTATAGATTCCGCTCTCAGACTGAATGCCGGAGATCACGTCCTCGTTGTTACGGACCGGAAAACAGCCGAAGCGCTGTAAGCTTACGTGCCCGGCTGTTCTATTACATCGTATACACAAGAGCCCGAAGTCCTGCAGGACTCCGGGCTCTTAAATTTGATTCCTTTTCGTTTCTTAATCTGTGCTGCGTCCATCCGCCTCACCGATTCAAAAATCAGATTGTTTTCATTTACCGGCTGATCGTTGCCTTCAATGCATCGATAGAGGTCTCAAGACCTGCCTCTACGGACATTGTCAGGTCTTCCATCTCGAGAGATACATATCCGTCATAGCCCATCATATGGCAGACAGAGAAGAATTCCTTCCACCACTTGAGGTCTCTTCCGCAGCCAACAGCCACATAATTCCAGGTGCGCTCTTTTGAGCAGTCAACCGGAAGGTTCTCAAACAGGCCGTCGATATCTACGTTATACTGCTCCGGTCTTGCATCCTTGCCGTGAACGTAGAAGATCTTGTCACCGAGGGCTCTGGCAGCGGCGATCGGCTCCGCACCCTGGATCATGAGATGTGACGGATCGAGATTCAGTCCCAGAACATCGGAATCCTCTCCGACGACCTCACAGAGCTTCTTGAATGTGCGGACATTGTGCACAAGTGCGCCCGGGAATTCCTCGATTGCAATTCTCTTTACGCCGTTTTCCTTTGCGATCCTGCAGGTCTCCTTCCACCACTTTGCAGCGACCTCCCACTGATATTTCACGCCTTCCGCCATGTAATTGAAGCCGTCATACTCCGGCCAGGAAATCGTCGATACAAACCAGTTCGGTGTCTTATCCCCGGGAGCACCTGCCGGCAGACCGGACATCGTTACAACGGTATCCACTCCCAGCTTGCCCGCAAGTACAAAGGTATCTCTCATGGTCTTGCTGTGAGCATGTCCCATAGGTGTGTCAATGAGGGGATTGCCGGAGCAGTTCAGCGCGGAAATCGCAAGACCTCTTTTCTCGATCTCTGCCTGAAAGGCTGCGCGCTTTGTATCATCGTTGATGAGCTCCTCAGCAGAAGGAATAAAATTGCATCCGCCCCAGCCGCCTGCGGTCATCTCGATCGCATCCAGTCCGTAGGCCGCCACTTTATCAAGCATTTCCGTAAAAGGAATTTTTCCGAATACGTCTGTACAAATAGAAAGTTTCATACTGTTCTCCTTATTGATTTCCCTTGCAGCCGCACAAACCGTTTTGGCTTGCCGCGGCTGCTATCCTGAAATTTTTTAATTTGCCTCGGGAGTTATCTTATTCGAAATCTACCCAGACAGCACCCTTGTCTGCGGACTCTACGCACTTATTGATCCAGCGTGTTCCGTTAATGCCATGTTCAAGATCCGGATATACCAGGCTCTTCAGTGTTTCCTCATCACCGCGGTCCTTCGCATCCATCGCAACCGCAAAACGGTTATACAGATTGCTCCAGGACTCGATCAGGCCTGTGTAATGAAGCGCCCCCAGTCTCTCATATTCCTGTGCTTCCGGGGAAAGGTAGTCCATGCCGCGGATCAGTGTCTGCACCGGCTGTCCCTGTACCTCATACTTCAGCTCATCCGGATGCATATCATTCCACTCCAGAGATGCCTTTGTTCCTACGATACGGATCGTCTGGGAACTCATGTCACCTGCGTTGACGCAGGAGCACCACATACGTCCCACAGCACCGTTCTCATATCTCATAAGTACATAAGCATTATCTTCCAGCGGTGCGCGGCTCTTGATGAAGCTCTGTTTATCGCAGAGAACCTGCTTCAGCTTCAGGTCAGAGGTGACCAGCTCGGACATATAGAAGGTATGAGTAGACAGATCACCGAGAACGAAGCCCCTGCCGACCTTAGCCGGATTGACTCTCCACATCTGGCCCTCTGCGTGAGAATCGCCGTAGGGATCGCAGCCGAAGCCGTGTGCATAGCGAAGATCTACCATTGTAATATCTCCGATCGCACCGTCAGCGATCATGGAGCGCATCTGATATAAAAGATCAAAGCCGGAGAAGCCGTATGTCACGCAGACGATCTTGCCCTTTTCCTCTGCAAGTCTCTTGATTTCCTCGCCTTCCTCTACCTCGAAAAACAGCGGCTTTTCACAGATAACATGAAGTCCTGCCTCAAGAGCTGCCTTTGTCACTTCATAGTGCAGGAAGTTCGGTGTTGCAACATCGACTGCCTCAATTCCGTCCGGTCTCTTTGCTTCTTCCGCAAACATCGTCTTGTAATCCGGGTAGCAGCGGTCCTCATCCATGCAGAGGTTTCTTCCGAATTCCTTGCATCTTTCCGCATCCACATCAAAGGCAGCTGCCTTCAGCACAAAGGAAGTGTTGTCACGCATTGCACCGAGTCTGTGCTTGTATCCTACCTGGCTTGTCTTGCCTCCGCCAACGATTCCCCAGCGAAACGGTTCTCTCTCAAACTTCTTCTCTCCGATCAGCATAATGTTTTCTCCTTTTCTGTTTTGATTTTTGTTTTGTTTTCTTTGTTTGTCTTTGTGTATTTTGTTTTGTTTTATTTGAATCACTGTCTCAGGAAATCTTTCCGCCGTCCGGACGGCAGTCCGTTTTCTTGTTTTATCTTGCGGTTCTTTTTTTAATGTCCTCCGCTTGATAGGCTTAATATACAGCGTTTTTTCAGGAAAGTAACTAGGTATACTTGTTTGTTTATTTATCATTTTTGCTTTGATAATATGCTTTGTTGTTTTATCTTGCCGAACAGTTGTCCGGTTTTGTCATTGTGTTCCCCTGTTGCTTTACAGTTGCTTAATCTTGCTTTATAATAAAATGAAAACACAGGTATTTCCGAGATTTACCGAGGGTATTGTTTCTCTCTTTTGCAGGCACCGGAGAAGGTTCGCCTCGAAACGATCATGAACGAGGGCAGAAAGGAGCTGTTTCAGGTATGAAAAGTGCAGAACTGGGCGTATTGTCGCGTTCCGTCAATTTTTATCACACACCGTCCGACAGCGCGCAGGCGCTCTTTTATTACCACAC
>JAUNAN010000057.1:7527-12448 GCA_030527595.1 Lachnospiraceae bacterium
TCAATTTTTATCACACACCGTCCGACAGCGCGCAGGCGCTCTTTTATTACCACACCTGGATCGGACACTATTACTGTACCGATGAATATGAGATCAGGAGAAAGCACTACGGCAATCCGCTGATCTGCTATATTCGTGAGGGTATACTGAATATTGATTTTCGCGGGGAGCATAAGAAAGCACAGAAGGGCGATGTCGTTGTCTTAAACTGTCTCGAACCTCATCGCTACTACGCAGAGGACGGTCTGGAATTTCTGTATATTCATGTCGGCGGTCCGAATGCAGCAGATATCATTCGCTATATTATCGATCAGCAGGGATGGCTGATTCAAAGAGATACGAACGCCGCTGTCAGCAATCTCATCTATGAGGCACTTGAGTTTTTCAAGCACGACGGTATTGAGACCGCCTTTCAGACCTCAGCGCGGATCTATCGTCTCTTTGAGCTTCTGCTGACCCCCTCGGAGGAGGATCTGAAAGAGCAGTCTCCGATCGACGATGCGATCCACTACATCCGTCTGCATGCCGGTGAGCCCATTACACTGGAGGAGCTTGCTGATGTCGCAAACTTAAGCACCTACTATTTTTCGCATCAGTTCAAGAAGCAGACAGGCTTTGCTCCTATGGAATACGTGATCAATACCCGTATCGAAAAGGCAAAGATCCTGCTTCTGCGCTCATCGCGTTCCATTGCGGACATTGCGGATGAGGTCGGGTATGCCTCCAGCAGCAGCTTCATCAATCTGTTTGTAAAGCGAACCGGCGAATCACCGACACAGTATCGAAAATCGCATCGGAATTCAGAATGATCCGCTCCCCGGATACCTCTTTTTCTCCCTCCTCCCGCAGGGCAAAGCGGGAAAGCCTGTTGTAAAGAAACATCGGTTTCTTTCATTTTCAGGCACTTCTGTGTTATAGTGGATATCGATCATAGTATTTTCAGGCGGTGCTTTGCACACTCCCGATGGGAGGAAAGCTGCAGCCGCCTTTTTGATTATTGCGACAGGAGTTATTATGAAATGTAAGAAATGCGGCGCAGCGCTGGCGGACAACCAGAAATTCTGTCCCAGCTGCGGAACGAAGGCTCCCGCGGGAAGCCGGAACACGCAAATGAAAGAACGCTCTGCGGCAGCCCGGGACAGCAGAAAGGATTCCGACGACCGTAGTGCATTAAAGGGCATGATGAAGCTCGAATGCAAGGGCTGCGGCGCTATTTTGGAACCGACGCCCGGATCAAACGTGGTGGAATGCCCGTTCTGCGGAACAAAAGAGCTGATCGTTGAGGACAGGGATGTTGCGATCGAGCGCATCCGCAGCAGCACCTACCGGGACATCGAGATCGAGCGCATGCGCATCGAACAGGAGGAAGAGGAGCGCAAGGCAGAGGCCGAGGAACGCAAAGCATTCCGCAAGCTGGGACGTCCGATCCGTATGATCATCGGTATGATGTTCTACGGCATCTGCGCTGCGGCAGCTTTCGGTGACGACCGCACTCTTTCCGGCTTTACCGGAATCGCGCAGATCGCTCTTCTGGGCTTATCCTGGCTCATGGGCATGGGAATCATCAAGACGAGAAAGGCCGGCACCTACCGTGTTCCGAGAATTCTCGCTCTGCTGCTCATATTTGTCTATCTCATGGGCTTTTCGTCCTCCAGCCGCTCCTATACGGTATCCGAAGAGCCTTTTGTCTGGTCCGACCTTGTCATGGGCGATCAGCTGCCTGCGTACGATTCCGAGACAGCGCGGATCTCCTCCAACAGCGACCGCTACTTAAGCGTCACCTTTGAGGACCAGAAAGCGACTGTCTTCTACGAATACAAGGCAGCCTGCAAGGATGCCGGCTTCACCATTGATGTCAATGACAGCGGCACCATGTATACGGCTTATAACAGTGAAGGCTATGATCTGGAGCTCTTCTACAGTGAATACGACAGCTCGGTCAGCATCTATCTGAATGCGCCCCTGCAAATGAAAGAACTGACCTGGCCCACAGTGACATTCGGTTCTCTGGCACCGGCTCCGAAATCTCTTTACGGCACGATCTCCAGCAACTCTTCTAATTATTTTGCCGCATATATCGGCAACTCGACGGAAGAGGACGTCACCAATTATATCCAGGAGGTAAAGGCTGCCGGATTCACAGAGAACAGCTATGAGTACGCAGACTCTTATCGCGGAGAGAATGCGGACGGCATAGAGATTTATGTCAATTACGAAGGCAACAGCACCATGTTTATCAGCCTGTCGAATTATTGATGACCCGCACACAATTTCTTTATAACAAGAAGCAGGCCCTGTGAACATTCATCGTTCACAGGGCCTTTTTCACACCAATATGAGGTTCTTAGCGGCAGTTTATCTATTTACATCGGAATTCAGTTCATCAGAACGGCTGTGTATATGCCCATGTTCCGATTCCGATCGGTGAGAAGAATGCATAAACAGCCACACAGCAGATAATGATCAGAATTGCGCAGAGTTTGCGATGCTTCCAGGGTGTCATATCGACTACATTTGCGGCTTTCTGCTCCCATGCGGTAAGCTCTGGATGGTTTGCTTTATTGCGGCGGTTCATGAGGAACATGATCAACAGCTCGACCGGAAGCAGGACCAGAACCGCATACAGATAATGAATGCTGTCTGTTGTTCCCGGATAATTCGGTGCGATCAGAAGGAAGGAACCATAGCAGATGATATGAATGACCATGATTACCTTTGCCGCATATTTCGGAAGATACTTAAAGAAGAAGCCTCCGAATACAGCTGTCAGAACCGGGAGCGCGATCAGCATAACCAGTGAATCCAGGAAGGTCTTGAGACCTGACGGGAAGAAATAAACCATCGGTCCGATGATCGTGGTGCAGACCGCAAAGATCCAGCCTGCCTTCTTGCCTGCGGATACGCACTGTATCTCTGTTGCATCCGGGCGAATAAATTCCTTGTAAATATCCATTGAAAACATTGTATTTACGGAGTTCAGAACCGAATTAAAGGACGAAAGGATCGCGCCGAACATAACGGCTGCAAAGAATCCCATGATCGGTGTCGGCACTACCTCGGCAATCAGCTGCGGGTAAGCGGCATCCATCATATCCACCTGATTATTCTGAATTTCAAAGATTGCAAACGCAATTATGCCCGGAAGAGCCAGATACATGAAACCGATGATTTTTAAGAATGCACAATACAGTGCGCCCTTCTGTGCTTCCTTCAGATCCTTTGCGGCAAGTACGCGCTGAATAAAGGACTGATGCGTGCACCAGGACTGAAGTCCCAGAAAGATGAGACCCGTAAATACGGTCAGCCAGGGAACAGAGGGTGCGGAAGACTGCAGCGGTGCGATGGAATTCAGCATATCGGAATAATTTTCCACCAGATACTGCCATCCCTTCAGGATATGCACGCCGCTCTCCCCTGCAGAGAGATTACCGAGCTTGCTGAGTGCAAGGAAGGGAATCATAAATCCGCCGATCAGAAGCCCCACTCCATTCACGGTATCGGAAACAGCAACAGCTTTCAAGCCGCCGACAATGGCATACAGAGAGCCGACCACGCTGATAACGATGCAGAGCAGAATAATGGACTGGAACTGTGTGATACCGAGCATATCGGATACGTGGAAGATATTCTCAAATACGAGAGAGCCGGAATACAGAATAACCGGGATCTGCACTACAAGGTAGAGCACGATATATGCGATCGAGAATACGAGTTTTGTACTTCTGTCATACCGCAGGCCGATGAGCTGCGGGATCGTCGTAATTCCGCTCTTCAGATATTTCGGTGCTGCGTAAAGAGCAAGCACGATACAGCAGGGCGCAGCGACGATCTCAAATGCCATCGGGCTCATACCTACGAGCCAGGTCTGTCCGTTTGTGCCTACCAGCTGTTCTGCGGAAAGATTTGTCAGAAGCAGGGAGCCTGCAATGACAAAACCGGGAAGTCCGCGTCCTGCGAGGAAATACCCGTCAGCAGAATCCTGCTTGTCATCCTTTGTTGCAATGCCGGAAATTACGGCAACGAGAACTGTAAATAGAACAAATGATCCTATCGTCCAAATCATATTTCTTCTCCTTCCTCATTTTATTGTTCATTTTCCTGTTCCGTTTTTGTCTTAATTGCTTTCTTTTGCCTTGTTTCTTTCTTCATTTTTTGCGGATCTGTTTCTATCTTCCGGACAATAGACTGCGTGATCCTTTAAATCTTGCGGATAAGTTTCCGCATCTCACATTGCTTGTTAGGCTTAATATAAAGCATTTTTTCGATTCTGTAACTAAGTGCCGTTGTCTATTTATTCATCGTTCTTGCTTTTGTTATCACCTTTTTACTCTGGTCTTGTCATTAAGTTCATGTATCTTGCTTTTGTTTTCATTCCTTGCTCAGCAGTTGACCTATCTTGCCGCAGATTCCTGCCCGGGCTGCTGCTTTCTGTCAAATCGCGGTTCCTTGTCCGGATGCCGTTCCCCGGCTGAGTTGTGTTTTCCGACATCCTGCGTTCTCCGTTCGAACTGCAGGTTCCGGGAGATGCAATTTTCTTCTTTAACTTTCCTATCAGACAGATAAGGTCAAATCAGTCAGGCAGGGAGCTTTTTAACTCTCGTTCACAGTCCTTTCTCTTTTCAAATCTCCGTTAACATCCGCTAGTCGTTTTTCTCCTAATCCCGCTCCAAAACGTCGTTATTTTCCTGTTTTCAGTCAATCTTTCCATGGTTCTGACGACTAAAATAAGTTATACTTTACTCATTAAACACATTCACCAGAAGAATCTCTCTCAGCGAACAAATTCCTGTATCCTGACAGAGATTCGCATCTTCGTTTTCGTAAATTCGGAGGTAAACGAACATGGGCACAATCAGATTGACAACTGCACAGGCACTGGTCAAATTCCTGAATCAGCAGTACGTGGAATTTGACGGCGTTG
>JAUNAN010000058.1:0-4907 GCA_030527595.1 Lachnospiraceae bacterium
AATGAAGAAGCGGTGCTGGATTATATTCTGCGTCTGAAGAAGGTACAGGAAAAGGTAGAAGATAAGATCCTGCTTATTCCGCGTGTCTATACAAATAAGCCGAGAACTACAGGCAAGGGCTACAAGGGCATGCTGCATCAGCCGGATCCGGAGAAGAAGCCGGATATGCTGGCAGGTCTGATCGCAATCAGAAAGATGCATATCGACATTATGAATCAGACCGAGATGATGCCGGCAGACGAAATGCTCTATCCGGAAAATCACTGGTATATGGATGATGTTCTTTCCTATGTCGCAGTCGGTGCCCGTTCCGTAGAGGATCAGCAGCACAGACTGGTTGCCAGCGGTATCAACGTTCCGGTCGGTATGAAAAATCCCACAAGCGGCGATTTCAATGTAATGCTCAATTCCATCACTGCCGCTCAGGCGAAGCAGACTTTCATTTACAGAAGATGGGAGGTTGAGACCTCCGGCAATCCGCTCGCACACGCAATTCTGCGCGGTGCCGTGAATAAGCATGGAAACACGATCCCGAACTATCATTATGAGGATCTCCTTCTTCTTGCCGATATGTATGGAAAGCAGGAGCTTGAGAATCCGTCGATCATCATTGACTGCAATCACAGCAATTCCGGTAAGAAGTACATGGAGCAGATTCGTATTGCAAAGAGCGTTCTGCACAGCATGAGCTACAATTCCGATATCAACCGGATGGTCAAGGGACTTATGATCGAGAGCTACATTGAGCCGGGCACCCAGAAGATCGGAGAAGGTGTCTACGGAAAGTCCATCACGGATCCGTGCCTGGGCTGGGATGACTCTGAAAAGCTGATCTACGACATTGCGGAAATGCTGAAGTAAATCTTCATATAATTTCATCCAGATGTAACAATTTGTTAAAGTTCAGGAAAATAATGTGAGATAATCTTATTCCATAAGGGGAGGCGGGCTGCCGGAGGGCAGCCCTTCATTTGGATAAAGGGGAGTTGCATCTTATGGAATCATTGAAGGATTTTATGAGCTGGATCGAGGATCCGGCTTCTAATTTTGATCTGTCTGTAGATCAGCAGATCTCACTGCCGTTTTTTACGAAGAAAAACAAGGTTGTTTATATCGTTCTTTTTACTTATTCATCAACCGGAACGATCACGGGGGTAAGGTGTGTCCCGGAAAATGCTTTCTATTTTGACAGAAAGAGCTCCGGACACTGGTTCCGCCAGAAAATGCTGCCTGAGATGCTGCCGCTTACGAGGCGGAAGCTCTTTCCCGAGGCTCCGGTTTTGAGAGGTTATACGGAAAGTGACAGAAAGGCCGTCTATGACTATCTGGTTGTGCTCACGGAGCGCATCATGTCAGGTCATTTCACGCAGAAGATGCTGCAGAAATATGCCATGGGCGTAAATACCATTACGCCTCCCGAGCTGGTTCCCTATTACCTCTACCTGGGCGGGGATTTCTTTGAATGGGTCTCTCATTTTTTTGAGGATTGAGCCGTTTTGCAAAAAGCCCTCTCTGTCCGGGAGAAACAGACAGGTTTTTATGCTGAATTTTAAGAAAATTTCATGGGAGGATGCACCTGTTCTCCGCAGCTACTACGAAAATTGTGACTATATCCTGTGTGAGTATTCTGTCGGCACAAAGCTGATGTGGAATAACACACTCAATCCGGAGTGGACGGAGGCCGCAGGATGCCTGATCGTGAAGAGTACCTTCATGAAGCATACCGTCTTTGACTATCCGGTTGCGGGCCCCGAGGGTGATGTGGATGCTGCGCTTCTGCTCATCGAGCGGTACTGTATGGATAAGGGAGTGCCGCTTGCCTTATCCGTTGTTCCGGAAATAGAGGGACAGCACCTCATTCATCGCTATCCCTATGTCAATGTCAGTGCGGTGCGCACCTGGAAGGATTATGTATATGAATCCGAAAAGATGCAGAATTTCGCCGGCAGAAGATATTCGGGTCAGAGAAATCATATCAAAAAATTCAAGACAGCTTATCCGGATGCCGCTTTCAGGGAAATCACACCTGCAGACCACCGGATCCTTACACGGTTCTGGTATGATTATCAGAGTGAGTTTAAGAAGAGTGATGATCCTAAGGCCGTCGATGAGCTGAATTATGCAAAGCAGCTCTTCGGTATTCTCGATACGGGATATTTTCGCGCAGGCGGCTTTTTTATCGGTGATAAGCTGATCTCTCTTGCGCTTGCGGAGAAATGCGGAAATACACTGATCATACATATCGAGAAGGCACTTTATTCCTACGAGGGTGTATATCCTGCGATGGTGCAGGCATTTGCGCAGATGTTCGGAAAGGACGTGCTCTACCTGAACAGGGAGGATGATGCGGCAGACAGGGGACTGCGTACTTCCAAGACACAGTACCGACCGGCATTTCTGGCAAATAAATATGCTTTTGAGCCAAGAAATGATCTTGCTCAGACTACGGATGAGATCCCGACGATCACCACGGAGCGCCTGACCCTCGATGAGATCGGAGAAGGAGATATTCCCGCCTACAATGAGCTTGTGCTGGATCGTGAGCGCAATGTCTGGTGGGGCTATGACGATATTGCCGGGCTCGGCGGTCCGGTAAAGGAGGACAGCTTCTATCAGGTGGCAAAGCGGGATTTTGCAAAAAAATATGCGATCAATTTTGCGGTTCGTCTGGACGGACGCATGATCGGCGAGGCGGTTCTCTATGACTTTGATTACAGAGGAGGAGCCGAGCTTGGCTGCCGTATTTTGAAGGAGTATGCCGGAAACGGCTACGGGACGGAAGCCTTTGCAGCAGTTGCCAACTGGGCATTATACAGCATTCATATGACCAGAGTGATCGCAAAATGCTTCAAGGAGAACGATGCATCCTTTAAGATGCTGTCCTCCTGTATGCGCAAAATTTCTCAGGACGATACCTTCTATTATTTTGAGAAAACTGTGTGAAAATTTAATTCCCCGGTCAAATGACCGCAATTACGGACATTTTGGAGAGATGCCCTCAACATTTTGGAGAGGGCGTCTTTCTTTTGGCCGAAACTGTGTCCGGATTTCATGAAAACGGCTGAAAATTCAGAATTTGCAGAAAGCAAACGCCACGATATGTGGTGTTTTTTTATTTACCAAAACACAATATATTGTTATAATGAGGTTGACGGAAACCACACGTTTTGATAGAATGAGAGCTGTTCGCAGATACCGAAAGGTGTGAACGTTTTTTATATTTGCCGGACAGAATCCTTCTCCGGAAAATGGTGAGCTGGGAGAAGATTTTGACAGATAGAGGCAGATGATGACGGAGGGAAGAAAGGTATGAGGATCATTAAGAGAAACGGTTCGGAGGTCGATTTTGACGGAAGTAAGATCGCAGCCGCAATCGCTAAGGCAAATGATGCCTGTGTGGTCAAAGAATTATCTGATGAAGATATTCAGGAAGTTACAAAGGAAGTTACGGAACGCTGCGAGGAAATGAATCGTGCCGTCAACGTGGAAGAGATCCAGGATATGGTAGAGACCGGTATCATGGAGAAGAATGCGTTCAACGTGGCCCGCGGCTATATCAAGTACCGTTATAACCGCTCGCTGGTAAGAAAAGCAAATACGACAGATGATCGTATCCTCTCTCTTCTGGAGTGCAACAATGAGGAGATCAAGCAGGAGAATTCCAACAAGGATCCGGTCGTTAACAGCGTGCAGCGTGACTACATGGCCGGCGAGGTCAGCAAGGATCTGACAAAGCGTCTCCTTCTGCCGGAGGAGATCGTCAAGGCGGATCAGGAGGGTGTGATCCATTTCCATGATTCCGATTACTATGCACAGCATATGTACAACTGCTGCCTTGTCAATCTGGAGGATATGCTTCAGAACGGTACCGTGATCAGCGAGACGGGAATCGACAAGCCGCACAGTTTTTCAACGGCCTGCAACATCGCAACTCAGATCATTGCACAGGTGGCCAGCAACCAGTACGGTGGACAGAGCGTGTCCCTGGCTCATCTGGCACCGTTTGTGGATGTATCCAGACAGAAGATCCGCAAGCATGTACTTGAGGAAGTCAAGATGCTCGGCGTCAGCAACGAGAGTGCGATCGACGAAGTCGTGGAGAAGCGTCTGCTTCGTGAGATCCAGAAGGGCATTCAGACGATCCAGTATCAGGTGATCACTCTGATGACGACAAACGGACAGGCACCGTTCCTGACCGTATTCATGTATCTGAATGAGGCGAAGAACGAGAGAGAGAAGCACGACCTGGCTCTCTGCATCGAGGAAATGCTGAAACAGCGCATTCAGGGCGTCAAGAATGAGAAGGGTGTGTGGATCACACCGGCATTCCCGAAGCTTATTTATGTTCTTGAGGATGACAATACCTATGAGGGCAGCAAGTATTTCTATCTGACGGAGCTGGCAGCAAAGTGCACCGCAAAGCGCATGGTTCCGGATTATATTTCCGAGAAGAAAATGAGAGAGCTGAAGGAAGGCAACTGCTTCCCGGTTATGGGATGTCGCAGCAACCTGTCTCCGTGGAAGGATGAGAACGGTCAGTACAAGTTCTACGGCCGCTTCAATCAGGGGGTCGTCACCATTAACCTTCCGGATGTCGCACTCTCTGCGGACGGGGATATGGACCGCTTCTGGAAGATCTTTGATGAGAGACTGGAGCTCTGCTACCGTGCCCTGATGTGCCGTCACAAGAGACTGAGAGGTACACTTTCCGATGCAGCCCCGATCCTGTGGCAGTACGGTGCAATTTCCAGACTGAAAAAGGGAGAGAAGATCGACAGTCTGCTGACAGGCGGATATTCCACCATCTCCCTCGGATATGCAGGTCTGTGCGAGTGTGTCTATGCGATGACCGGAAAGTCCCACACAGATCCTTCCGCAACACCCTTTGCGCTCGAGGTCATGGAGTA
>JAUNAN010000058.1:5007-12373 GCA_030527595.1 Lachnospiraceae bacterium
CCGAACATGCAGCACAACCTGAAAGCCGTCATTCGCATCATGCAGTTCATCTATGAGAACATCATGTATGCCGAACTCAATACAAAGAGCGACTACTGCCAGGTATGCGGTTTTGACGGCGAGATCGAGATCGTTGAGGACAACGGAAAGCTCGAATGGGAGTGTCCGAACTGCGGAAACCGGAATCAGGATAAGATGAACGTCGCAAGACGTACCTGCGGATACATCGGAACACAGTTCTGGAATCAGGGAAGAACACAGGAGATCAAAGAGAGAGTACTTCATGTGTCCAATAATGTGATAAAGATGTAAAAGGACATAGCTTTTATCATCAGAATCTCTTAAAAAAATTTTTGTCGAAAACATGAACAAAACTCCCTTGAACTCTTAAATTGGGATGTTTTGTGAATATGAACAAAACCCCCATTATGTTGTGCAAGAAAGTGAAGTTTTTCTGAACAAGATGATGTGGCATGTAGATCTACAGACAAAAAAAGAACACCGTGAGGTGCTCTTTTTTGGTGGATTTAGAAGAAGTGGAATCTCTTCTGAGGTCGGCCATTACATCTGGGACATGGGTTGTGACCACGCTTCTGCTTCATGAGACGCTTGGAGATAGACATCGTATATTTGTAGTTGCATTTGTTGCAATGCCACCAAACATCCTGCGTGGAAGTATCTAACATCAGATCAGGATTATTTCCTGCCATCATATTTGCTTTCACAACCCACTCATGCATGAGTTCCGGATGCCGAGTTTTGAATGAATTGTAACCGGGCAGGATTTTTCTTCCATTGCAATACGGGCAAGCATTATCGCCGACCTCTCGTTCAGAGATAGTAGCAGCATACTCTCCATGACACGTGGGGCACAACCAGAGAGCTGATATGACATTGCTTTTCAGAACAGTTTGTGGGCGGCGATCGTTGTTAGGCGACCACTCCTTTGCCAGTTCAGGGTGAGTGGTAGCCAGGTCGTTGAATCCCTCAAGTGCACGCCTGTTATTACAGAATGGGCATGCTTTATCGCTGACCTCTCGTTCAGAGATAGTAGCAGCATACTCTCCATGACACGTGGGGCACAACCAGAGAGCTGATATGACATTGCTTTTCAGAACAGTTTGTGGGCGGCGATCGTTGTTAGGCGACCACTCCTTTGCCAGTTCAGGGTGAGTGGTAGCCAGGTCGTTGAATCCCTCAAGTGCTCGCCTGTTATTGCAGAATGGGCATGCTTTATCGCCGACTTCCCGTGTTGCTCTGATATAGGGATACTCACCGTGGCAGGTGGGACAAATCCAAAGATCAGTGCTCTGACGATCTTTAATGACCTTGGTTGCAGGTAAGTCATTGTTGGGTGACCATTCCTTCGCCAGTTCAGGATCTGTTGTAGCCAAGTCATTCATTCCTGTTAAGATCTTCCGAGACTCACAATAGGGGCATCCTAAGCCCGCTACGCGGTCGGAGAGGAGGCTGTACCAAGTGTGTCCGCAGTCCCTGCACTTCCAATGCATACGAGAAGTAGAGGAGGCCAGGATGCGCTCAGGATCTTCTGAAGAGATACACTCGGTTGCAAGTTCTGGATATACTGCTGACAAAGAATTTACGCCTTTGATAGGCTTGATACCGGAACAGTAAGGACAGTGAAATAGCACGGGCAGGCCGTCCTCTTGTAACAAAAAAGCATCAGATGCGCGGCGATAGGTTTCTGTCTTACAGTCAGGACAATGAAAGTAAAACTTCTTTCTGGAAAAGATCGTATAATCTTCCGGTCTATTTGGTATGTTCTTGTCATCATCCCACCAACGAGTGACATCTGGATATTTTTTTAAAATATTATTTTCACTGTCACGATTTCTGTATTTCATACAGCGTCCTGTATGTGAAATTCTGGTTACACCGGTTTCATCTGTTGATAAGAGGGAATGAATACCGGTGTGAAGTTCAAGGCCACAGTCAGGACAGATTAAGTACATGACCGTACCGGATCCTCTGGTGAATTCTTCCGGTGTGTGTGGAGCATTTCTCTCATAATCCCACCAGTCTACGATTTCAGGGCAAATCGATAGCAGATTGTCCTTTGGATTTCCCTTCGATGAGTAGCCGCATGAGGCACAAGCGGCCGGCAAGAGCTTTCCTTCCTGATTTCTGTTGAGGAGGGAGTGCATGCTGCGTGTGGACTTGGCACGACAGGAAGGACAGACAAGATTCACCATTACCTTTGAGCCATGTGTAAGGTTATCCGGAGTACAGGCATTGTTTTTGTAATCCCACCATTCCTCAATCTCAGGACAAGAATCTCGCAGAGATCCGCTATACTTGAGTCCCTTTTGCAGATTCGCCTCGGACATGACACAAGATTTACAGGGACGCACGCGCCATGTATTCCCATTCCGATCGATATGCCCGGCGATGGTGCGCTGTATGCTCTTGCCACAGGTGGGACAGTGAAGATAGAAAGGTTCTTTGAGGCTGGATTTCACATCCTCTGGCTTCAGTGTGTTTCTTTCTCGATCCCACAGAGTATCTAAGTCAGGACAACGCTCTTGGAGCGTCTTTTGTACACGTGGGGCGTGCATCATCTTGATGGTCTTTGGTCGGCTTGGTTTGGCACAACTGATGCACTTCGCCATGCGGTAAGTCCCATCTGCGTTCTTTTGAATCGCATCGCAGATGGCTCTGTGTTTTGTCTCGGTGCATTCCGGACAACGCAAGTACACACGCTCTCCTGATGAGATTGTGTAAAACTGAGGATTTTTTTCATTTCTTTCATAGTCCCAGTAGTTTGTTATATCAGGAAACAGTTCTGTGAGCGTGTTGCTCTCAGTCCTCTTTCCGCAGGATCGACAGTGAAGGACGTGCCCAACACCGTGCTCATCGGTGAACCAGGTAAAGCGAACGGTTCGTTGCACTGACTTGTGGCAGATAGGGCAGAAGGTAAATACTTTTTCACTGGAAGTCCGTGTAAAGTCAGAAGGTTTTTTGTCGTTATTCCTTTCATAATCCCAAAACATTTCAATGTCCGGAACAGCCTCTGTGAGCAGGCGGATGTTCTTTGCCTTGGTGGGAAAGCAGCTCTGGCAGACCGCGGGTTTGTAGCTTCCATCTGGCTGGAGTTGCAGGAAGTAGGACATGGGTCGATATAACTTCGTGCTACACACTGGGCATTTGAAGTGGAATTTCTTACGAGAAGCAGAGGAAAGTATCTCTAGATTAACACCCTCGTTTAAATCCGCATCCCACCAGTCGCGGATCTCAGGACAGACGTCTACAGACAGCTTCGTCCTCTTTTTTGCTGTTTCCCTGCAGCTGCAGGCTTTGCAATTTGCAATAACATAGGTGCCATCTGCCTTTTTCCGCCACGCATTGTTGGCAGTTCGTAGCATTGGGGTATGACAGGAAGGACAGTACATGTGATACTTTTTGCTGCTGCCCATAGACACCTGATCCGGCGTGACCCCTTCATTTTTCTCCTTGTCCCAGAGATCTATGATTTCGGGAACAGTGATCGCTAATGTATCTCTCATTCAAAGCCCTCCATCAATTTGTTGATCGAATCAAAGTTGCTGATGTTGGTATCAGGAAGCAGGGTCTTTGAATCAACCACTTCTTTATCAACGATCTCATTTACAACCTCTGCCAGCCCCATCTCTGCCATCAGAGTATTTGCAACAGAGGGATAGACGTAGGAATCTAGGATCTCTCGCAGACCATCAATTGCAACGCTCTTTTGCGAGAGAGCTGCAGTCACCTCGCTCAATTGACGATCCAGTTCAGAGCATTTCTTCGTCAGCTCCTCGATCTGTGTGAGCAGTTCCTTATTTTTTCGAATTGCAGAAGCACCGCGAGCGGCGATTGATTCATAGTAAGAGTCACGTATGCGAATCGCTTCTCTTAAGTCGGGCAAGGTTCGATGCTGGGCGAGAAATGCTTCTACATCCAGCTTTCTGTAGGTCACAAGATCCTTCAGGATGAGCGAGTCTGTTTCCTGATTGATTCTTGTAAGTGCAGCTTTTAGCGCAGCATTTCGCCTCAGCGTATGGTTCTTGATGTTGTGGCCTTTACTTCTCACGAAATCTCCGAAGCGTGGGATAGTAATTGTTACCCCGGAAATACCCATACTGTATTCATGCAAAAGGGAGAGTAGTTCATCAGTCTCTATGGATTTCGGTCTCGGCATAGGTATCCTCCATTGTCTCTAAGATGTATTGTTTGTAGGAATAAGCGGTGCTCTTTATCCTCAAAAGTGCCTGTGTAATCTCTTCCTGCTCTCCCTTCCCCCTTCTCACCTTATGAATGATTTGATTCAGGATCTCACATTCGTTTTTGATCTGATTTTCATAGAGCTCGTAGGAATCCGTGAAGGCAGTTCCACTGGGGCGAAAATACGGACACAGCTGACAGAATCCGACTTCTCCGGCTGGACCGGAGACTTGGCTGCAATCGTGGTAATCCCCGTTTTTTACGCTGGTGGAATAGCAACGACCGCCATGGTCAAGAGGTATATATTCCTTTCCATGTTGGTGCTTCTCGAACTTGCTCAGGGAATAAGATTGCTTTCCCTTGATCTGTTTCTTATAGGTCCGATAGGTTTGACACTGAATCAGAGAAATGATGTTTGAGTAGTAGTGTGCGGACATTTGCGGATTGTCATGGCCTGCAAGTGTCATAGCCACCATGGGTGTTGTTCCCTCCATGAGCATATTAATGAGAGACAGATGCCTGGTATCCCCTAGATTGAGGTATTGGATTTCATTGCTCTTTAAGCGAGGAGTGTTCTCTCGATCAAAGATAATGCTGTAACCATATCGGTCGTATACGATCTGCTCAAAAAAGTACCTGAGACAGGTGGAGAGATTGATATATGTAAAGTAACGGCTGTTATAGGGCTTGCAATGTCCCCACTTTGTATAGTGCGTATCAGCGAGGAAGAGCGTGTGGATATCATTGTCCTCATATCTTTCTGTTTCCTTGAGATACCACAGAATCTCAGACGCAAGACGCGCCGGGATCTGGTATTTTTTTGTCTCATAGTCACTCGTGATCCGATAGGACTTTGTCTTCCCGGAGCCCTTTATCTTGTTCTTCCTGATTGTTAAAAAGTAGTGTCCATCATGTTCATCCAGACAGTGCCTTGGTGTCAGTACAAACTCTCTTGGTCTTATGGGAATTACGGCAGTGATGTTCCACCAGAGCCAGACCGGGAAATAGAAGAGTCGTTCACTGATATCTGTAGAGTCGCTCCAGAACTGACCCAGAATATCGTGAAAAAGAAAGTAGCTGTCAAAGGAAGCAAGGGTGCGTCGACCACTGACGGTGTTGTCATACATCTGATCGACAGCTCTGTCCAGGAGATCCAGGAGCCTGATCAGTTCTTCCTCGCGATCATCTGTCGGAAGAAGAGAAAAAAAGTCCTTTACAAGATTTGCATGCATGAGAGATTCCAGGCACCTCTCAGTGGGATTTGCCACAACCTTTTTGATCTGAAACAGGACGCTTTGCAGTGTGCCTAGAGACAGAAATCCAAGCTGGGAGATGAGATACATCTTTACCCATGTGACGAACGTCTCTTCTGACAGATGAAAGCGATCCCCAAAGCAAGCAAAGTCAGGAATCTCGAAGTCGAAGGAGTAGTTTGCATACTCATCACAGGTATGCCACACAGAATCGGCATAGTCACCGGATGTCACAATGCCGCGTTCTTTGTAGATATAGAAAATCCGAATGATTTCATCTTCAGAGAGCGAGTCAAGGCTCGGAATCTCAAGAATCGCCGTATATTTCTTACTCATGTGTTGCCTCCTGTACAATGAGTTCCAGTGCCTTCATGCTTTCTTTGCCATATACTTCTTCCGCAGAAACGAGCATTCCGGTAATGGCTGGAAGAACAATGTCACGCGCCATGACGGCATACTTGTTCTTTAAAAAGGGGGATTTCGTACTTTGATGTTCCCGCTTTAGTCTTTTCACTTCCTGAACCATGAGGAACATTGTTGTTTTGGTGCTGATCTCATATTCGCAAGCAGGGCAGTTGGTTTGACCGGGAAAGGGGCACTCCCGTCCCAGCGCTGTCATCAGACACATGCATCCCTCTGTCTTAGAAACAGCATCGCCGCAACCGATGCGATGCAGAAGGAGGAGTAGATCTTTGTGTGAGCTGCTCCTCAGGCTCTTTACAAGCTCAAGAGAGCGCTTCATGTTTTTGTTCATAATCGTGATGGAGCGCTCAATCTCAGAGGGAGACAAGTTGAGGGATTGGATCATAGTTGTCTGATCGTGAGCCTCAAGAGCTTGATACTCTCCACCGGTAATCATCTTTAGAAGCATGGAAGGGATGGCAGAGAGGACGCCTCTTTCAAAGAGCTCTCTTGCGACAAATTCAGGCGTATAACCATTCATTTTTGCATCCCGCAGATCAGCTGAATGCTGTAGCTCACATTCTCTATGGTGGGAACACTTTGCTGGCACACGAAGTGGGCGCTGGCAAGACCTTTGAAATGGTGGCAGCTGCCATGGAGAGTAATCGTCTGGGGCTTTGTCATAAGCCCATGTTTATCGTGCCGAACCATCTGACCGAACAGTGGGCTTCCGAATTCCTGCGTCTGTATCCTTCGGCAAATATTCTGGCGGCAACGAAGAAAGATTTTGAGCCAGCCAACCGCAAGAAGTTCTGCGCCCGTATTGCCACCGGCGACTATGATGCAGTCATTATCGGTCATAGCCAGTTTGAGCGTATTCCCGTTTCTATGGAACGGCAGGAACAGCTTCTTCGGGAACAGATCGCAGAGATCACCGAGGGCATCGAGGAAATGAAGTCCAGCCGTGCTGAACGCTTCACAATCAAATCCATGGAGCGCACGAAGAAGGGACTGGAGACCAAACTCAAGAAACTCCTGGAGACCGACCGAAAGGATGATGTTGTCACCTTTGAGGAATTGGGCGTTGACCGCCTCTATGTAGATGAGGCACACGCCTATAAGAATTTATTCCTCTATACAAAGATGCGGAATGTAGCAGGGCTTTCCACCTCCGATGCTCAGAAATCTTCGGATATGCTGCTGAAATGCCGATACATGGATGAGCTGACCGGCGGCAAGGGTGTGGTGTTTGCAACCGGTACACCCGTCTCCAACTCCATGACCGAGCTTTACACCATGATGCGCTATCTCCAGCACGATACCTTACAGCAGAAAGGACTGGCGCATTTCGACTGCTGGGCTTCCACCTTTGGTGAGACCACAACAGCCATCGAACTTGCACCGGAAGGGACTGGGTACAGAGCGAGAACGCGCTTTGCCAAGTTCTTCAATCTGCCTGAACTCATGACCCTGTTCAAAGAGGTCGCAGACATTAAGACATCGGATCAGCT
>JAUNAN010000059.1 GCA_030527595.1 Lachnospiraceae bacterium
AGCCTCCCTAGACTTGTTTAGGCACCCATTTTCGGCGATATGCGTGAGTCTGCTGTCTACGTTGTATTGTTGAGGCTCCTTTTTACCTCGTGATATGGGAGCCTGCTTCCTACTTTGACTTGTTCAGGCTCCACTTTCCGGCGCTATGCGGGAGCCCATGCCTGCTTTTTGACCTGCTTTCGGGCAGCGGGATTAAGCTAGTCCCGGCTTTTCCGATGCTCCTCCCCTTCCACATATTCATTTTGGTCATTTTCGTATATTATCATGGTCATTTTTTGTATATTTTGATCTGTTGCTAATTACTTAAATATATGATATTTTTTTATATGTCAGATGCGTGCACGTGCACGCAGGCAAAAAACTTCAGTTTCTTGCTATTTGAGAACTGAAATTTAAGCAACCACATGATACATCAACACCATCACCAACCAACTATCTGCTTCACCATCATTTAGAGGGGTAATCAAATGGGGTTCTTTTCATCATCTATCTGGATCTTTGCTACTTTCTTAGCATTCACAGTAGCAGTCGCAGTGATCGCAAGCTTGAAGACCAAGGGCGACAAGCTTGACACCGCAGACGGCTACTTCCTTGCAAGCCGTTCTCTTCCGGGCTATGTCATTGCAGGTTCTCTTCTGCTGACAAACCTTTCCGCAGAACAGCTCGTCGGACTGAACGGACAGTCCTGGGCAACCAACATGAGTCCTTCCGCTTTCGAGGTAGGCTCCATTTTCACTCTGCTTTTCCTGGCACATTACTTCCTGCCGCGCTATCTGAAAATGGGAACCACAACCATTCCTGCCATGATGGAGGAGCGTTTCGGAAAGGGCGTTAAGCTGATGTTCTCCATGATCATCGTGCTGATGTATTCTTTCCTGAATCTGCCGGTTATCCTTTACTCCGGTGCAGTTGCTTTCGTTCGTATCTTCAACTTTGATTCTTACTTCGGCGGTGACCTCTTCAGAGCAGTTGTTGTTCTCAGCGTTGTCATCGGTATCATCGGTGCTGCTTATGCGATCTTCGGCGGACTGAAGGCCGTAGCTGTCTCCGATACGATCAACGGTATCGGTCTTCTGATCGCAGGCTTCATGATCCCGTTCATCGCACTGTTCGTACTTGGAAAAGAAACCGGCGGTTCCGGAATCGCTGACGGCTGGAATTACCTGCTGAACACAGAACCGGAGAAGATGAATGCATGGTCCGCGTGGAATTCCGCACAGCCGAATCTCCCCTGGCCGCTTATCTTCACAGGCATGCTGTTCTCCAACCTTTACTGGTGGTGCTGCAACCAGTCCTTCGTACAGAGATCCCTCGCTGCTAAGAACCTTGCAGAGGGTCAGAAGGGCGCAATTTACTGCGGTTTCCTGAAATGCCTTGGACCGCTGTACCTGATTCTTCCGGGCATCATTGCTTATCATCTTCCGAGCATCCAGGAAACGATCAACAGTTCCTCTTCTCCGATCGATATGGCTTACCCGGCACTGATTGCATCCGTTGTTCCGAAGCCGATCATGGGCTTCTTCGCTGCCGTACTGTTCGGTGCGATCCTGTCCTCCTTTAACTCCGTTCTGAACTCCGCATGCACAATGTTCACACTGGATATTGTCAAGGATACAAAGTTCGGTAAGGGCAAATCAGATGCAAACCTTGTAAAGATCTCCAAGACCTATGGTACGATCGCAGCTGTTATCGCTATCTGCATCGCTCCGTTCGTCATGTATGCAAACGGTATTACAACATTCCTGAACTCTCTGGCAAACTTCCTGTCACTGCCGGTTCTGTGCACGGTACTCGGAGTCCTCTGGTTCCGCCGCGCACCGAAGTTCACACCGTACCTGATCACAGTTATTCACTTCGTCGTTTACGGTGCGTTCCTGATCATTGCTCCCTGCTATCCGGGAACAACAGAAGAGATCCATTACCTCTATGCAATGGCTGTTCTCTTCCCGATCTATCTGGTAATTATGTACATCCTGCAGAAGGTTCGTCCGTCCGCAGAGTACGAGGTTCCGAATGTACATGCTGTTGATCTGACACCGTGGAAATATCGTTGGCATTTCACCATCGCAGGTCTGATCGTTGCAGTTGTCTTCTATCTTGTATTCTCTCCGCTTGGCATCGCTGCATAAGCCATCCGGAATTACTCTACCCGGCATCGCTGCGTTTGCCACACGGATTTTCTCCGCCTGGCATCGCAGCGTTTGCTTTCAGGAAATGAATACACTGAGGTTTCCCGCCTAACTGTCCAAAAAGAAAGACTAAGAGGAAAACATCCTTGAAAAAAATAAAAAAACTTACGGTGCTGATCCTTGCCGCACTCATGGCAGTCGCAGTACTCACCGGCTGCAGCAGAAGCACCTATTCACAGGAAGATATCGGTGCGGAACCCGCGAATCTCGATGAGACCACAATCCTCGGAAAGTGGTACTTTGAGGGAGGGGAAAAAACCTATGTGGAATTCTTTGAGGACGGAACCTATGTGACGAATAACGACGGCACAGAGGGAAACGGCACGTACACACTCAGCGACGATTACAAGACGCTGCATATGACAGAAGAAACAAGCAGCATCGATGATGACGTCACGCTGATGTACGGAGAGGATATCCTCTATATGCGCTGGAGCAGTACCAGAGAGCAGATCTTCACAAGAGAGATCAAGGAGAGCTGATCCTAACAAAATAAATAGTCTCTTTGCAAAGGAGGCGGAGCAATTCGAATTGCTCCGCCTCCTTTTTTATTTTCTATACTTAGGAACGAAAAAGCGTCTTCAGCAGGCCGCGTCCAAGGGATGCGCCGACATTGCCGCCAATCGTCTTCCCGAACTTTCCTCCGATGGTGCTTCCCGCCGTCTTTCCGATCTCGCGGCCGACGGTACCTGCCGCACTGCTTGCAGCTGACTGTACTGCCGACTTGACCTTTCTGTCCTGCTTCGCCTTCTGAGCTGCGGCTGCCTTCTCTTCTCTCTCCTTCTGCTTAGCGGCTGCAGCCTCCTCTCTCAGGCGCTGCTTTTCTGCATCAGCTTCTTCCTTCAGACGCTGCTTCTCCGCTGCAGCTTCCTCCTTCAGGCGCTGCTTTTCCGCCTCAGCCTCTGCCTTTGCTTTCTCCTTTGCCTCTGTCTCCTGTCTGGTAATTCTTTCCAGCATCTCATAGGCAGAATCCCTGTCAATGCCCTCAGCATACTTCGGATACAGGAAGGATTCCTGGATTTTCTGTCTGCGCTGTTCCTCGCTCACTGCGCCCAATGCGCTCTCCGGCGGAAGGATCTTCGCCTTTTTCACGATCGTCGGAACACCGTCCTCATCCAGAACGGAGATCAGTGCCTCACCGATGCCGAGCTCCTCGATGACCTCGGTAGTCTTGAAGGCAGGATTTTCCCGGAAGGAATCCGCTGCCGCCTTGATGCCCTTCTTCTCAGCTGGTGTGTAGGCATGGAGCGCATGCTGGAACTTATTGCCGAGCTGCGACAGAACCGGGCCCGGAATGTCGGAAGGATTCTGTGTGGCAAAATAAATGCCTACACCCTTTGAGCGGATGAGCTTGACCACCTGCTCCACCTTCTCCTTTAAATTCTTGGAGGCACTGTCAAAGAGCAGATGCGCCTCATCAAAGAAGAACACGAGGCGGGGCTTATCCATGTCTCCGACCTCCGGAAGAAGCTCATAGAGCTCCGAGAGCATCCAGAGTAAAAATGTGCTGTACATGGTCGGACTCTGAACCAGCTTCCGGCTGTCCAGAATATTGATCATTCCCCTGCCGTCCACATCGCGGGCAATCCAGTCCGCAATGCTGAGTGCCGGCTCGCCGAAGAAGAGATCACCGCCCTCGTCTTCCAGTTTTAATACATTTCTTAAAATAGCTCCAAGAGACTGCTTGGACATATTTCCGTACTGGGAGGTATATTCCGAGGTATGCTCGGAGACATACTGCAGCATGGCACGCAGATCCTTCGTGTCGATGAGCAGAAGCCCCTCATCATCCGCGATGCGGAACACACTGCTCAGGACTCCCTCCTGCGTCGCATTCAGATCCAGAATCCGGGAAAGAAGAAGGGGACCCATCTCGGAGATCGTGGTGCGAAGCGGCAGGCCGTACTCCCCGTAGACATCCCAGTAGACGGCAGGGAAGCCCTTGAAATCAAAACCGTGCTCCAGCAGTCCGAAGTTTGCAATCGATTCCGCAATCTTCTCCGTCTCCGATCCGGGAAGCACTGTGCCGGAGAGATCCCCCTTCACGTCCGCAAAAAATACGGGAACGCCGGCAGCGGAGAAGGACTCCGCCAGCACCTTCAGGGTCACGGTCTTGCCGGTTCCCGTCGCTCCCGCAATCAGGCCGTGGCGGTTCGCCATTTTCGGAAGCAGAAATACCTGCTCGCCATTATCATTTCCAACATAGATCTTTCCGTCAAGATACATGTCTGTCCACCCCTCTCATCATGAATTGCATATCTCATGGATACCATATATTAAATTGCATTTGTATGAAAGCATCAAGAAATCCTCTACGGCCTCGCTTCCGATGCCCGGAGGCTTGCTTTAACTAGATAAGTGCATCGGGATATCCTCTTTGCCAGCGTTCCCGATGCCCGGAGGCAGAAAAGACAAGCAAAAAGCAGTCATAGACTCCCATATCACATCGGAATACGGAGCCTATGCAAGCCTTTTGAATCTGCAGGATCCTACAACACGTCGGAATGTAGAGCCTGAACTAGCCAATTCCACTTACAGGCTCCCATAACATACCGGAATGCGGGAGCCTGAACTAGCCAATTCCACGTACAGACTCCCGCATCGCACCGGAATGTGGAGCCTAAACTAGCTTAATACACCTGCAGGCTCCCGTATCACGCCGGAAAGCGGAGCCTATACAAATCATATGTACTTGTAGGCTCCCGTTCCTCGCAAAAATGTGGAGCCTAAACTAGCTTAATATACCTGCAGGCTCCCAGAATGCATCAAAATAAGGAGCTTAAACTAGCCAACTGCACATACAGGCTCCCATATCGTTCCGGAACGAGGAGCCTATATAAGCTTAAGCCTTTGATGCGCCGTATTCCGCCTCTTCTTCTATAAATCCCTCACTAATCAGCATAATTTTCAGACGGCTTTTTGTCAAATACGGATCTGACTTCAGCGTCCGTGCCATGCGCAGTGCCTGCGAATACCAGTCCGCATGCATCTGCTCTGCGGCATATTCCGCCTCATCACTGAGAAAATCCTCCGCCTCTAATCTTCTCACAAGTCCCGCTCGCGAAAATGCCTGATGAGAAAGAAGCTCCTCCGCCTTTCCGCAGGCAAGCTCATACATATCAGGCTCTGTTTCCTCGCGTTTTACACGGTCATCAAAGGCAGTCCTGATCCATGTGAAGAGATTCTTTTCAGAGGGATAATCCTGATACCCCCCACTATTCTGATGCTGCTGATCCCGGTAGTTCTGACGATCCCGGTATTGCTGCTGATTCTCATACTCCTGACGATTCCGGTATCCCTGCTGATTCAAGTATTCCTGCCGATTCTGCTTGTTACCTGATTCCTGCGGAAATGCAGGAACAGCGGATGCGGAACCGGAATATCCTCCCCTGCCGGACGCTGCATCTGACGGCGTCCCGGCATTTCTATCCACGCGGAAAGAAGTCGATGGCGGCATAGGCTTCTTCCTTCCGGACGTTCCGCTTTTTTTATCAGCTGCTGCCAGCTTTCTTCTGATCGCTGCCTTTTCAGCTTCCCGGTCAGAAGTCCGACTCATACCGGCCGAGTTACTGACCTGAAGAGGTTTGCCGCGATCTGCTTCCCGAACCATTTCCGGCTGATCGTACTCCTTATTATCCTGCGGATCACTCCCGGAAATCCCTTCCTCCTGCATGTATATCGCAGCTCTTCTCTTCCCCGTGTACTTCTCATAGAGATCGGAGGTAGTGATCGTCTCGCGTCTCACCGAATCCTCTACTTGTCCCATCGCGCTCTCCGGAGGCAGGATCCGGGTCCTTCTTACGACTCCCGGTACACCTCTCTCGTCGAGACAGGAGACCAGAGCCTCCCCGATCCCCAGCTCCTCGAGTACGCTCTCCGTATGGAATTTCGGATTTGCCCGGAAGGATTCCGCCGCCGTGCGGATCCCGCGCTTTTCCATCGGTGTGTAGGCGCGCAGAGCATGCTGCACCTTATTTCCCAGCTGAGAGAGCACGGATCCGGGTACATCCGCCGGTGTCTGCGTTACAAAGTAGACTCCGACTCCCTTGGAGCGAATGAGCTTTACGACCTGATCGACCTTTTCTTTCAGCTCCTTCGTTGCCGCATCGAAGAGAAGATGTGCCTCGTCAAAGAAGAAGACGAGCTTAGGCTTCTCGATATCTCCGACCTCGGGCAGGCTCTCATAGAGCTCTGTCAGCATCCAGAGCAGGAAGGTCGCATACATGATCGGATGCAGGACCAGCTTCCGGCAGTCAAGTACGTTGATCACGCCTCTGCCGTCCTCCGCCACACGCAGCCAGTCATAGATATCAAGGGCGGGTACACCCAGGAACCGGTCGCCGCCGTCTGATTCCAGCTTCAGAAGATTCCGCTGAATGGCACCCAGAGACGTTTTTGCCATGTTGCCGTATCTTGCGGAATAGCGGTCCGTGTTTTCATTTGCATAGAGAAGGAGGGTGCGCAGATCTTCTGTCGTGATGAGCGGCATTCCCTCATCCTGTGCGATCCGGAAGACGGCATTCAGTACTCCCTCCTGGGTGGCATTGAGACCGAGGATCCGGGCAAGCAGCATTGCTCCCATGCTCTTTGCCGTCGCACGCAGAGGAAGACCTCCCTCCCCGTAGACATCCCAGAATTCAGTGGGATAGGATCGGAACGGGAATTCCTGTCCGTCCATGCCGCAACCCGCAAGAGTCTGCTCGATATGTGCATTTTCCTGTCCTGCCACGCACATGGAAGAGAGATCTCCCTTCACGTCCGCAAGAAATACAGGAACGCCGGCAGACGAGAAGGACTCCGCAAGCACCTTCAGCGTCACGGTCTTGCCGGTACCCGTTGCACCGGCAATCAGGCCGTGGCGGTTTGCCATCTTCAGCTCCAGATCGACCTCTCCGGACTCATCATTACCGATATAGATTCTCCCGTCACGATACATCGTAAGCCCCTCCTCCTTCTTCCCCTCCGGTGATTGAGCAAATTTGTCTTTTTCATTCAGTATAGCACACCTGATAATTGAGTAGGCATTTTCTCCTTCTCGATACGTGTGATACACAGGCATCTCGCTTTACAGCCCGATGTCTGCTGCCGCCTGATAGAAGTTCGTGCCGGTATGATTATGCGTGCATCCCGAATATAGAAAAACACCGCCCCGAATTTCTCCGGGGCGGTGCATTCACAAATGTTCTATTTCTTACTTTTTGCTCTTTCTTCTTCGATCCAGGAACAGCACGACTGCAGCTGCAGCGATCAGAACCACGATCCAGAGAAGTGCATTGCTGTTATCACCGGTCTTGGTGCTCTTAGTTGTCTTGGAGCCCGGCTTCTGCTCCGGCTTTGACTCCGGCTTGGATTCCGGCGGCTGCTTCTCCTCGGCGAAGGTATTGGTGATGACGATTTCCGCATCTTTTGCATCCTTGGCCTTCAGTGTCACCTTGCCGTCCTGCGGATCGGAGCTGATCGTAAACTCGTCGCTGTTCTCAAGCGGCTTTCCGTTTGCATCCGTCTCCGTGATATAGAAGGTTGCCTCATCACGGATAGAGGTTCCGATATTGACTGCGATCGGAACACTGACAGAGCTCTTGCCGTCAAGCTTCAGCTCCACGACATCTGCCACCGGCTGGGTAAATGCGGCATCTGCAAATATGCCTGCATAGAAGGTGCGGTCCATGGTCTTCTCACTGCCGTCGGACTCTGCTGCCTTCTTTGTGATCGTGATAGTGCCGCCGTAGTAATAGCCGTCCGGAAGTCCTGTCGTCACGTTGCGGAAGGCGATCTCGCCCTCATTCTCCTGACGGGTAATGGATACCGCCTGTCCGTCCGGATATTCCGGTGTGAAAGTCACAGTATTCACAGTCGCCTTGGGGACCACATTGCCCTGACCGTCAGTCTCGGCAATGTAATAGGTCTCATCCGTTACCAGGTTCTCAAAGACCGCCTCTGCTGTTCCGCTGTCGCGGAAGGTCAGCTTCTCGTCTGTGGTGCCTGCCACCTGATCCGTGCAGTCTTCATCGTAGAAGAGACCCACATAGAAGGTCAGCGCCTCGCCTTCAGGCGGATTATAAGACTGCTCTGTCTCTGTATTATAGATCGTCTTTGTGACGGTGATCTTTCCGTTATTTAAGGGGCCTGTCAGCTCAACCTTCGGCTCGATCTCAACGGCGTACTGCCAGCTGTTTCCATCCGCGCTCACATTCGGATAGGGGACGGCGATCAGCATAGTGGAGATCTCATCCACGCGGTAATCCGTGTTGGCTCCGTCATCCTGATAGACGAGATACATGCCCGCAGGAAGATCGGAAAATGTAACCTTTCCGTCACCGTCTGTCAGGCCGGAATCAGCATCGCCGTCCGGAACGAGTGCTTTGAGAGTCTGTGCGGCACTGATCGACTCGGAGGTCGTCATACCTGCCAGGGTAACACCACTCTCCCCATATGCAGGAAGCAGTGTGTAGTCTGCGGAGCCTCCGTTCACTGTAAGAGATGCGACCTGTACCAGCTTCACCTCAACGCCTGCCATCGGCTTTACGTTATCTGTCTCAAGATTCGGATCCGTGTAAGTCATATGCACGGTCAGGGACGGCTCAGCTGAGCTGTCAAGTGCCGGCATGCGATCCGATTCGTCCGCAAATACGGTCGCTGTCAGCATGCCGATCATAAGCAGGATCGTCAGAAGTACGGCACCGATGCCGGCGCCCCTCCGTCTTCCCATGCTACTTCCTCTTCTCATTGTTTTCTCCCCCTCTCTCACTGCGTGCCTGCTCCGCCTGCCGCTTTTTTCTTTTTCGGTCACGGATGCTCAGCACAATATTGAGCAGAATGACAAATATAATAAACGCTGCAAGTGCCAGTACCAGCAGTGTCTGTGTCCTGTTTTGACTCCCCTCAAGAGGATTGCGAAGCACGATGCCCGTATCCGCATCCATTTCCTCCGGGATGTACTCGGTTCTCTCCCCGCGAACCAGAAGACGATGTGAGTTTACGCCGTAGGGCGTGCAGGTCACCAGTGTGACCATATCTCTGTCTTCCTCGATTGCCATTGCCTCCGTCTCAGTGGGAAGCACAGTCAGGATCTGATCGACCCGATAGGCCATCGTCTCATTGAGCACTCTGATCAGGAAAATATCTCCGATCCCGATCTGATCGAGATCTGTCAGCATCTTGGCACTCGGAAGACCTCTGTGTCCGGACAGCACCGCATGCGTGCCAGCTCCGCCTATTGGAAGAGAGGTTCCCTCGATATGACCGACGCCGTTCTCCAGTGCGATCATCCCCGCGCCGTGATAAATGGGCAGGTTCACACTGATCTTCGGTATTTCCAGATATCCCATGATCCCGTTTCCCATCGGATCGAGAAGCTGATCATAGGGGTGACTCATAATATAATCGCCGGTCTCCTCATTGAAGGCATCGACAATAATATTTGTGGTGTGCTGATCATTATAGGCTCTTGCCTCCGCCAGCACCTCGGAATAATCCTCTTCCTCAAGCGCACCTACCGCCTCGTGATATTCCGAAACCAGCTGCTGATCGCGGTACTGATTCCAGAGCTCGCTGATGGTGGGGTAAAACAGAATACCCGCGCCCACCAGAAATCCGATTACGAACAGCACATACAGAAAGGGAGAGCTCTTTTTTTTATTTCTTTTTGCCATGTTTATCCCGTCCCGTATGTGAGGATCTCCGTTTTCCTGCTGCCGCCTTTCTTTTGTCGATCTGCATAATGATGACTACAACGACAAATGCAAGGAACAGCCCGATCAGCACGCAGAAGACCTGCATAAAAAGCTGATGGGAATCTGTTCTGGAGCCCTGCTGCTGTACCTCCTCGTATACCTCCGGCACATATTCCACGCGGTGTGCATGTACAAGAAACCGCTGCGTATTCACGCCGTAGGGTGTACAGGTCACCAGTGTGACCCGGTCCTCGCCGTTTACAATGGCAAGTGATTTCACCTCGGTGGGCTCAACGGTCTCGGTTCCGTCCACCTCATAGGCAAGTGTATTTCCGAGAATGTGAATATAGAACTGATCGCCCTCCACAAGAAGAGGCAGATCCGTAAACAGCTTTGCACTGGGCAGTCCCCTGTGTGCCGACAGCACGGCATGGGTGCTCTCTCCTCCTACGGGAAGACTGCTTCCCAGCAGGTGGCCGACGCCCTTCTGCAGAGATTCATCTGTCGTGTAATGATAGATCGGCAGTGTCTCGCCGATCTGCGGGATCTCGATGGAGCCCATGAGCCCGTCTCCGTCCAGGTTCAGCTTTGACTCATATTCGGCGTCTGTCACGCCGTCTCTTACCGAGAAGGCATCCGGCACGCTCTCCTGAACCAGCTCATCATTGTAGCGCTCCGCATAATCCATCGCCTCCTGATAGGCCTCCGGATCTGAGTCCTCCGTTACTGTTCCTCCGTAGGTACTGATCAGCTGCTTCGCGCGATAGGCATTCCATCGGCTGCTGATCACCGGGTACAACAGTATGGACAATCCTATGAAAAATCCCAATACAAACCAGATATATTTGAAATTGTTCTTTTTCATAAAACTCTCCATACGATTGTCCCCCGAAGGTCGGCGCTGATGCGCCGACCGGGGTGACGTTATTACATTACAAATTTCTTATGAATACAATTATTATTCTTTATGCTCACGCATCACGACGACGCTTGATCGTGAACAGGCAAACCATAACTGCCATGATGCCAACACCGATGATAGTGAAGAGGTAAGTACCTACACTACCTGTGGACGGAAGTGCGGAAAGCTTTGTATCTGTCAGGCTGTCTTCAGCTGTAAAGATCTTAGTTGCAACGCCGTTTTCCTTAACCTTATCTGCAGTCAGTTCGATATCTATGCCGTTTTCATTGATAGAATATCCATCCGGAGCCTCTACTTCTTCGAAGTGATATGTGCCTTCATCGAGACCCTTTACGATAATCTGACCATTTCCATTTGTTACAAGCTCTGAGGCAATAACAGCACTCTCTGATTCTCCCACGGCAAGGGTGTACTCACCATCGCCTGTCTTAACAAACTTGTATTCGTTATTATTCTTATCCAGAACTTTGAACGCTGCGTCCGGAAGCGGTTTATCGTCTTCGTCAGTCTTTGTCAGGGTGATTTCGCCGGTGTAAACATTTGTTTCCGCATGCTTTTTGTGATCGTCAGCGCTATGAGAAACTTTATTGTTCACAGCTGTAGCTGTTACGATTGCGGAATAGGTAACTACTACATCCTTTGTTGCATTGGAGTTTGCATCATCGATGAAGCTGCTAAGATCGACTGTAAGGACATTGTTTTGAGTATCGATATCAATTTTGATATTTTCGCTCTTTGTGATATCTTCTCCGCCAAGAGTGACCTTTACAGTGCCTTCCTTATAAGCAGCACCCGTAAGTGTATCCTCGATTACATACTGCTTATCCGTGCTGTTCGCCGGGATATACGGGAACTTGGAGGAAACAACATAGTCTACCTGATCACCGATTGCAACGGCCTGATCGCCTGCTTCTTTGCCTTCCGGTGTCTCTACATCGATAGCCTTATTAATCTCTGTTGTTTCTTTCTTTGCCTGAAGTGTTTCCGGAGAAGAGACTCCTTCGAAATCCACATAGACTGCCATATCCTGATAGGTATAGCCTTCTTCAAAAGCTCTGATTGCATAGAGGCCTGCACCATTTACAGATAATGTATCTCCCATCATCTCAGCATTTGTGAAATCGAGATTGCTGAGTGCCTTTTCAAACTGAGCCTCAGTAGCTGCAACTGCATTGTTGTATTTACTCGGAACATCTACAGTAGCATTAGCATCCTTTGCTGCCTTTTTGATCAGCATAACAATTGCTTCCTGCTCGTCATCTACGTCAAGAGCCTCCGTGAAAATTTTCGCGAAATCATTTTCAGCTGTTGCTCCAACAAACTTCCAGCCTGTCGCACTTGTTGTATCCGGCTCAATGACCTGAAGATACTGCTTTGTAGCACTTCCAGCGTTTGCAATTTTAATCTCTGCTGCCGATACCGGAACTGCCATAGCAACCAGCATCATCACTGCGATCAGTAAAGCACCGATCTTCTTGAAATATTTTTTCATTTCCTTCTCCCTTAAAAAATATATTCGCCGATTGTAAAATGAAGTTGCACACTTAATACAAAAAATGATCCACA
>JAUNAN010000168.1 GCA_030527595.1 Lachnospiraceae bacterium
GAATTTTCTTGACCCATTTCCACGTTTTCTCGATACAGGTCATATTTCCGCAGAATTTCCTTGACCTGTTTCACATTTTCTCTGATACAGGTCAAGTTCCTTCTTCTTATATCTTAAAATCTCACCTGAAATTCTGATCTTCCGATCCTCAGAAGATCCCCACTGTGAAGTTTTTCCTTCACAGTCAGTCTTCTGCCATTCAGCCAGCTGCCGTTTGTGGAATGCATATCCGCAACATACACTGTACCGAAGTCATACATAAAACACAGGTGCCTTCCGGAAATGAACCGATCCTGTGGATTTACCTGCTGATCGCAGGCTGAGGGATTTCGGCCGATCACATACTGCTTTTTCAGCTGAAAACTGTACAGCCGTCCGCTGTTTTTCTCACGCAGCGTGATCTTTTTTCCGTTTTCTTCTCCCCACAGAGGAATCGTGTGTTCATCCTCATAATGAAACATATTGGTATTCTCGCTTTCTGTTATCTATCATTCTTGCATGTCGAACGCTTATTGGTCTGCCGCCTCTTCGTCTGCTCCCTCTGCCTGATTCTCTTCATCTTCCTCAGAGCGCTCTGATCTCTGTGAGGCAGGCAGTGCAGCATTCCAGCTGTCAGTGATCTTCTCCGCAGCCTTTGCATCTGTCTTGACTGTCGGATCTACCGTAATCGTTACGACCGGAAGAACGGCATCCTCAAATCCCATATTCAGAATGATCTGGATCTCATGCGCTCCTTCCTTCAGAAACGGTGCGTTCAGTTCCAGAATCCATCCGGCATTGGCTGGATCCTTGGCTGCCCGTCCTATCGTCGCTACCTGCTGAAGATTTCTGCCGGTTCTCTGTACGCTCATGGATCCGCCGTTCTCTTCCAGACTTGCTGCCGTATACAGCTCACCGTCGATCATGACAGACGCACTCAGTCCTTCCAGAGTTCCCGCTGCCATATCGAGCCAGCCGGTGAAGATGATCTGGGATTTGTTCGCCTTGACACTTGTCGTCTCAAGATCGATGCCTCCCTTAATATTTCCTCCGTCCAGACTGAACTCTTCTGCGCCGTCCTCAGAGGTATTTCCTCCGCTGGTATCCAGAGCAGCCTTTTCATTATTGATACGCAGCGGCATGGTGCCTGCAAGGGTTCCGTTTAGTCCACCGTTCTCCTGTACCCAGAGCTTCAGCTCATAGTCACCGCTCTCAAGACCAAGTTCCTGAACCTTCTCGTCCATACGATATTTGATCGTATAACCTTCCGTATAACCGCTGTATCTGCTGTCCTGAAGCTTGGATCCGAGGTCTCTCATGTAGCGTTCTGAGACATCCTTTCTTTCCACAACGGTCTCTCCATTCTTCTCAATCGTGACATAGACACTCTCTCTGTGAATCAGCGGACTCAGCAGAAGCGTCGCACTGAAGGAAATCTGATTCTCACTTCCGAACTCACTGTTGACGGAATCAAAGGAAGTATAGATTGGTTCTGTAGATACCGGCGGTGCCTCTGTCTGAGCCTCGGTTTCCGTCTCAGTTTCGGACTCTGTCTCGGTTACAGTCTCAGTCTCGGTCTCTGTTTCAGTTTCCGTCTCAGTCACAGTTTCCGACTCGGTCTCTGTTTCAGACTCAGTGACCGCCTGATCCAGAAGGAAATCCTTTGCCAGTTCCTTCATCACATGATATCTGATGTAGTCTTCTCCATAGGTGTTCCATATTGTCTCTGAATCGATACCGCTTCCGGAAGCCTCTCTTTCAACCTCCTCATCGATATATTCCGGAGTCAGTTCCAGACCTTCCGTATCAGCGATGGCAAGCAGTACGATATCTTCCTGAAGCTTTTGTTCGGCCTCATCTATAAATTCACTCACCAGTTCCACAGTTTCAGAATTACCGTTGTAAAACTGCTCCAGAACCTCATCGTAGCTTCTGGTATCAGAGGTATTATTGGCAAGATACAAACTGATCTGCATATTTATCAGATACATCCTTGTATCCTCCGGATATCTCAGGATCTCCGCGTTGGAAACTGCAGTCTCCGTCAGTAAAGCCTTTTTCTCTTCCTCAGATGCATCTGCATATTCCTCCGGTACCGTCAGTCCTTTGTATTCTCCGAGGACCACATAATCCAGCGGATCATAGAGCGGAATTGCCTTTATATCAAATTCCTCTACTGCCTCGGTCATCTCTTCGGTTGTCTGAGTTTCTGTCTCTGTTTCGGTCGTCTGCGCTTCCGTCGTCTGACT
>JAUNAN010000169.1 GCA_030527595.1 Lachnospiraceae bacterium
CTTCGCTGCCGTCTTCTTCGGCGCTGTCTCCTTCTTCGTATCAACAGCACTCATATCCGCTTTTGTCGCTTGAGATGTTGTCTCTGCCGCTGCCTCTGCTTTTGCAGCCGCCGTGCGCTTTTTCTCTGGCATAATCGGTATTCTCCTTGTCCTTTCATTCTGAACTTTTGTGAATAAACGCCGCAATTCTATACTGATTACCTTGATCGGGAGACAGTACTGTCTCCTCTATATAAACATACCGCAAATTCCTCCCGGAGGATAGCATCTTTCATAATATTATTGCATTTCTGCATCAGATTTCAGAATTTCTTCCAAAAAGCCGGCCGCATCTGCCACACAGTCATTGCAGGAACGCAGCACTTTTCCGGTATCGATTCCCTTCAGCTCCCTGCAGATCACGGACTGATTCTGATCCTTGAACCTCATAAGCAGCTGCTTTGCCCGCTTCATATTTTCCGGCTTGCTTCTTTCCTTCCCGACAAGCCCGAGGATCACGGCAGCTCCCATAACGGCTCCGCAGGTGCCCTCCATGGACGCACCGACACCGGCACCGAAGGTCTGTGTCATGGCCGCAAGCGTCTGCTCATCCAGCTCCGTCAGATCCTGAAATGCCAGAGCCACGGACTGTGCACAGTTCATTCCCGTCCGCTTATAGGCAAGTGCCTTCTCCGCTCTCTCACTCATCGCTTCTATCTCCTTTCCTTTTCTATCGCAAAAGGGAGTGCCATGGGCACCCCCTTACTTCAGACCGATCCCCATATCGGGAATGTTTTTATTTTACACGATCCTGCCCGTTATGAGAAGTTCGTGACGAGAGAAATAATTCGCAGTACGAACAGGATAAATACCACCCACATGACAGGATTGATCTCCTTTGCCTTTCCCTCACAGACCTTCAGGATCACCCATACCAGAATGCCGAACATAATTCCTGTAGCGATGGAATATGCCAGCGGCATCATAATGAGTGCCATATATGCTGCAGCAGTATCTGCAATATCATCCTCGAAGTTGATCTTCTTCGCTGAGGAGAGCATCAGCATGCCGACATAGATCAGAGCCGGAGCCGTTGCAAAGCCCGGAATTGCCAGGAAGATCGGACTCAGGAACAGAGAAACCAGGAACAGGACTCCTGTAGTGACTGCTGTAAGACCTGTACGTCCGCCTGCAGCAACACCTGCACTGGATTCAACGAAGGATGTGATCGTGGAAGTACCGAGGCAGGCACCGGCTGTTGTACCCACTGCATCTGCCATAAGAACACTTCCTACTCTCGGAAGCTTTCCGTCTTCGTCAAGAAGGTCCGCCTTATCCGCCACACCGACAACTGTGCCGACTGTGTCAAAAAGATCAACGTACAGGAAGCTGAACATGATCGCGATGAACTGGATCAGATTCCGCGCTGCCCAGCCGAAATTAAATTTGAACGCAGTGTTCGAAATACTGGAGAGCTGTAAGCCTGCAGAGAAATTCGGGAATACACTGTAAACACCGTTTTCCACATCCACAACGTACCAGCCGATCGACTCTGCGATCATAGCCAGAACCCAGGTTGCCAGGATACCCACAAGGATGGCACCCTTCACCTGATAATGAACCAGGATCAAAATGATCACGAAGCCGATGAGCGCAAGTGCGACCTCCGCACGTGAGAAGCTTCCCAGACCGACGATCGTTGCAGAATCGGCAACAATAATACCTGCATTCTGCATACCGATGAACGCCACAAAAAGACCGATGCCGGCGGTGATGCCGTTCTTCAGATTCATCGGAATACCGTTAATGATCTGCTCACGGACCTTAAAGAAGGACATAATGATGAAAATGATACCTTCACAGAAGACCGCCGTCAGGCAGATCGTAAACGCACTGGGATCTCCTCCCAGTTCGCCAAGACAAACCGTGTATGCGAAGTAGGCATTCAGTCCCAAACCAGCCGATAACGCAATCGGATAATTGGCAATGAAGCCCATGATAAAGGTGGCGATGGCAGATGCGATGGCGGTGGCAACAAACACACCGCTGCGATCCATTACAACGCCGAGAATGTTAGGATTCACGGCCAGAATATAAGCCATGGTCAGGAACGTTGTGAGACCGGCGACGATCTCGGTGCGCACATTCGTGTTGTGCTCTTTCAAATGAAATAATTTTTCCATGTTCATTTCGTCGTTATAGAACCGACCCTCCTTTATAGATTTTTAATTATT
>JAUNAN010000060.1:0-7974 GCA_030527595.1 Lachnospiraceae bacterium
GAGAAGAGCAGCACGGACGCATATACGAAATGGTGTCAGAGCTCTTAAAACATGCCTGAAATAGGTTCGATTTATTCGTGGATATATGATATACTTTTTAGATGATGCGAAAGACAAGGTCGGGGGATTTTATGTCAGATATCAATAAGAAAACAGAAGATCCTGCAGTGGATGCAGTGATAAATAAAAAAAAGCGAAAGAAAAAAGTGACAGCAGACGGAGAAGCCGTAAAACGGACTGTTCGTCTTGATGAGAACGGCAATCCGGTCAGAAAGAAAAGAAAGAGACCTGCAGAGGTAAGGGAATCCTCAGAGAAGAAAACTTCTGCAGAGGCAGCTGTATCTGTTGAGAAAAAGACAGCTTCAGAGGCTGCTGAAAAGACGCGCAAAAAGAAGATCCGTCTCGATGAGAACGGCAATCCGGTCAGAAAGAAAAGAAAGAGACCTGCAGAGGGGGAATCCTTAGAGAAGAAAACCGCTGCAGAGGCAGTCGTTAAGGACTCCGTAGAGAAAAAGACGGCTTCAGAGGCTGCTGAAAAGACGCGCAAAAAGAAGATCCGTCTCGATGAGAACGGCAATCCGGTCAGAAAGAAAAGAAAGAGACCTGCAGAGGGGGAATTCTTAGAGAAGAAAACTGCGGCAGAGGCAGCCGTTAAGGACTCCGCAGAGAAGAAAACTGCGGCAGAGGCAGCTGTTAAGGAATCCGCAGAGAAGAATACAGCTTCGGAGGGTGCGGAAAAGGCACGCAGAAAGAAAGTGCGCCTTGATGAGAACGGCAGACCGGTCAGAAATGAAAAAAGAGCTGCAGCCGAAGGAAGCAGAAAACGGGATGGCAGAATTAAGGGAGCACCGGGCAGCGAAAAAAAGAGCAAAACGCCTGTAGAAAAGGATAAGAAGCAAAAAGCATCTGCCGGAGCACAGATCATAGACTTTTTCACAAAGCCCGCTACCGGAAATAAGCGTACGTTCCGTCTTCTTGTGATTGCGGATATCGTGCTTTTGGTTTTCCTGATCATTGTTCTCTCCGTCAGACATTATAAAAAAGAAGACACGCGGCTGTCTGGCAATCCCGATGTCACTTCCGTCGATCAATCCACAGAGAGCGGAGAAAGCTCGCAGGAAGAGGACGATACGGAGGAGACGGATTTTCAGGCTTCTGACACGATCACTATTTTAGGTGCAGGTGATAATCTGATTCACTCACCGATTTATGAATATGCCGAGACTTCGGACGGCTATGATTTTACCTATTGCTATGAGAAGATCAGTGATCAGATCAGTGCTGCGGATATCGCAACGATCAATCAGGAGACACCTCTGGCAACCAGCGTGGATTCACCCTCCGGTTATCCGAGATTCAATACACCGACTGAGGCAGGCGAGGCTCTGATCGATGCGGGCTTTGATATTTTCGGTATCGGTAATAATCATTTTGCCGATATGGGAGCAGACGGTGTGACGGCTACATTGAACTTCTTTGAGAATGCCGGAGTTCCATATGTAGGCGTTTACTGGGATGAGGATGACCGCGACACGATTCGTGTGATCGAGTCAAACGGAATCAAGGTTGCGTTCCTGAATTTCTTCTCCTTTGTAAATCAGGAGATTCCGCTCGGCTATCAGTTTGTAATGCTGGATGAACCGGATCGTGTAAAGGCACAGATCGATCTTGCGAAGGAGCAGGCAGATATCGTTGTGGTCCATGCACATTGGGGAGAAGAATATCAGACACAGCTGACGGAGCAGGAGACCGAGATGGCACAGAACATGGTCAACTGGGGTGCAGACATTATCTTCGGTAACCATCCGCATGTGCTTCAGGAGCTGACTGTACTGACCAGAGAGGATGACGGGCAGAAATGTCCGGTCATATATTCCCTCGGAAACTTTATTTCCGGTCAGCAGCAAAAGGCAACGATGGTCGGCGGTCTGCTGACTGTTACTGTCGGAAGAGATGAGGAGACGGGAGAAGCACGGCCGACGGCAATGGAATTTGATCCGGTAGTGACCCAGTTTACGGAAGCTGACGGAGCCGATGCCCAGGTGATTCCGCTTTCCGATTATACGGAGGAGATGGCAGATGCGCATGGTATCCTCAATTATGAGGATGACTTTACAGTAGAGTACATCGAAAATCTTGTATCGGATCTGGTTCCGGATGAATATAACGGAAAGATGGGAAGTCTCTCGTAAAACCGGACTCGCACTGAGAGATAGCGGCTGCTCAATCACCGCTTTTGAAGAGAGAGTCCTCTTAACTGAGAAAGAATAAGTATGATGTAATTGACACGAGAGACCATGCAGCGGATTCATCCGATTGACATGGTCCCTTGTGCTGTTTGAGAAAGGATTTTTGAATATGAATACAGATCTTCAGGAACTGAGAGCTGAGATTGATGTAGTGGATCTTCAGCTGGTAAAGCTTCTGGAACAGAGAATGGACATAGCAAGAAAGATCGGGGCATATAAGGCGGAGCATGGGCTTTCTGTTTTTGACCCGAAGCGTGAAAATGAAAAAATCTCTTCCATGAGAGCAAAGGCGGAAAATCCGGAAAACGGGGATGCCGTTGAGAAGCTGTTTCATGCACTGATGGATGCAAGTAAGGACGCACAGACCAGAATTCAATAAGGCGGAGAAGTCATGGCGGGCACTACGTTTGCGGCAATAGATGTCGGTTCCTATAATGTATCAATGGAAATATTTGAGATCTCCGGAAGAGCGGGGCTGCGTTCGCTGAACCGCGTGCGTGCGCATCTGGAGCTTGGAAAGGATACCTTCGCATTTCACAGGATCACGATGGAAAAACTGGAGGAGATGGTAAATATTCTTCAGGATTTCTGCAGAATTATGAAGGAATACCAGGTCAGTGCCTATCGGTGCTGTGCCAAGTCTGCATTCAGGGAGGCGCGGAATCATGTATTTGCGGTCAATCATATTAAACGAATGACCGGAATCCAGGTTGACGTTCTGAGCAATGCAGAGCAGCGCTTTATCGGATATAAGTCTATCGCTTCCAGAGGCGAGGAATTTCAGAAATTTATTGAAAAGCGAACTGCGATCATTGATGTGGGAGGGGGAAGTGTGCAGATCTCCCTCTTTGACAAGGATGCTCTCGTTGTGACGCAGAATCTGAGGCTGGGGTCTCTGCGAATCAGACAGGAGCTTAGGCCCTTTGAAAAGGAGACTGTTCATTACGACATGCTTGCGGAACAGATCATGAACAGGGAAATAGAGAATTTCCGCAAGATGTATCTCACGAAAGATAAGATTCATAATATTATTCTTGTCGGAGATTTCTTTACCAATCTGATCTTACAGAACAAGGGCGATCTGAATAAGATCGAGAGTAAGCAGGAATTTTTGAACTGGTATGATCATGTCATGGCTGTTTCGCCGCGGGAGATCGCAAGGGAGCTTGATATGCCTGCGGAGATATCCTCGGTACTGATTCCGACTGCCGTACTTTATCGTAAGCTGATCGAGGAGCTCGGAGCGGAGACGATCTGGCTGCCGGGCATTCAGCTGACGGACGGAATTGCTTTTGATTACGGTATCCGCCATAAGATCGTCACAACAACACACGATTTCGAAAAAGATATCTTGAGCGCTTCAAGAAAAATAGCCGCACGATATTCCTGCAGCAAGAAGCATACGGATGCCCTTCTTACCGTATCCTCGGCGATCGTATCTGCATTGGGCAAGGCGTACAGCCTGGACGCAAGGTCACGCCTTCTTCTCAAGGTGGCGTGTAATCTGCACGAGTGCGGCAGGTATATCTCCCTGTCGGAGAGTGATCTCTGTGCCTATAATATTATCCGCTCCTCGGAAATTATCGGACTGTCAGAAAAAGAACGGCTTATTATTGCCAATGCGGTCCGATATATGTCTACAGAGATCACCGATTACAGCAGCATTCCCGGAGACTCTATTCTAAAGGAGACGGATCTGATTCTGATCACACAGCTTACAGCGATCCTGCGTCTCTCGGAGGCTCTGGATGCGGGATACATGCAGAAGGTCCTTTCGGTGAAAGCAGTCAGAAAAGAGAAAAAACTACTGATAACCGTTGAGGTGAAACAGGATTTCACTCTGGAACAGGGAATTTTTGAAAAGCATATCGATTTCTTTGAAGAAATCTTTACGCTGCGTCCGGTATTAAAAATAAAAAAACGAATCTAAGGAGGGCGGTCTGATGGCAGAGAAAAGTTCTTCGATCAATTTTCGCGATACACAGTACTATTATAATCGGGAGCTCTCCTGGCTGAAATTTAACAGCCGCGTGCTCTCTGAAGCGAGAGACAAGCAGATCGTTCCGCTCATGGAGAAGCTGAAATTTCTTGCAATTACCCAGTCCAATCTGGATGAGTTCTTTATGGTCAGAGTTGCGTCCCTGAAAGATCAGTACAATGCCGGGTATAAAAAGACAGAGATTTCAGGCATGACACCTAAGCAGCAGCTGGATGCACTCTCCGGTGAGCTCCATGCCTTTGTGAGAGATCAGTATTCTACCTATAATCGATCCCTGGTGCCTGCCCTGCGCAAGGAGGGGATTCTGCTCGTGCGCAGATGGGAATCTCTCTCAGAGAGACAGATTCACTTTCTGGATACTTATTTTGAGGAAAATGTATATCCGGTGCTCACTCCGATGGCAATGGACTCCTCACGTCCGTTTCCGCTGATTCGCAATAAATCTCTGAATATAGGTGCTCTCATCGCTCCGAAGGATGATAAAGCAGAGAAGAGCGCTAAGGCAGAAAAGAAAAAAAAGAAGGAGGTTCTGGACTTTGCAACGGTTCAGGTGCCTTCTGTCCTTCCCAGAGTAGTGGAAATTCCCTCAGACGGTGAAAATGAAAAAACGCTGATCTTACTGGAAGAGATCATCCGCAGAAATATCGGAAAGCTCTTCCAGCATTACCGCGTGATCTGCTCCTCGGCATACCGGGTCATGCGCAATGCCGACCTCACGATCGATGAAGAAGATGCACAGGATCTTCTGCTGGAAATTCAGAAACAGCTGAAGAAGCGGCAGTGGGGAGAAGTCATCAAGCTTGAGATCGAGGACGATGCGGATAAGCGTCTTCTCAAGATCCTGAAGCGGGAGCTGGAAATTGCGGATGAGGATATCTACAGCATACCCGGTCCGCTGGATCTGAACTTTCTCATGAAGGTATATGCGCTTCCGGGAACCGAAGCTCTGAAGACAAAGAAGTATCAGCCTGCGCCCGTTCCCGAATTTGAAAAAAATGCGGATATGTTTTCTGTGATTCGCAAGCAGGATGTGCTGATGCATCATCCTTATATGAGCTTTGATCCTGTTGTTCGTTTCGTGCAGCAGGCTGCCTCGGATCCGGAATGTCTTGCCATAAAGCAGACTCTGTACCGCGTGTCCGGAGATTCACCCATTATCAAAGCACTTGCAAGAGCAGCGGATAACGGAAAACAGGTCACGGTACTCGTAGAGCTGAAGGCGCGGTTTGATGAGCAGAATAACATTGTCTGGGCAAAAAAACTGGAGCAGGCAGGCTGCCATGTCATTTACGGACTTCTCGGACTTAAGGTTCACAGCAAGATCACAATGGTCCTTAGAAGGGAAGAGGACGGTATCCGCCGTTACGTACATCTCGGAACCGGAAATTACAATGATTCCACAGCTAAGCTCTATACGGATATCGGTCTTTTTACCTGTAATGCGCAGGTCGGGGAAGACGCGACGGCTGTATTTAATATGCTCTCGGGATATTCGGAGCCGGATAAGTGGTATAAACTCATGGTTGCTCCTTTCTGGCTGAAGAAGAGCTTTCTGAGACTGATCGAAAGGGAAAAGAAAAATGCTGCGGCCGGACGCCCGGCATATATCCGTGCAAAAATGAATGCGCTCTGTGATCCGGATATCATAGCCGCACTTTATGAGGCATCCCGGAGCGGCGTGGAAATAGATCTCCTTGTGCGCGGGATCTGCTGTTTAAAGAGCGGGATCCCGGGGATTTCCGATCATATCCGGGTCCGCTCCATTGTGGGTGACTTTCTTGAGCATGCACGAATCTTCTGGTTCTGCAATGACGGAAATGATGAAGTGTATATGGGCTCCGCGGACTGGATGCCGCGTAACCTTGACAGGAGAGTAGAGATCGTTTTCCCGGTAGAGGACGAAAAACTTCGTGAAGAGGCCATGCATATTCTGACGCTTGAGTTTGAGGACAATGTAAAAGCGCATATTCAGATGCCGAACGGAGATTATGAAAAGCCGGACCGCAGAGGAAAGGCAGCGGTCAACTCCCAGCAGCTGTTTTGTGAGGAAGCCTGGAGCCGAATTCCGAAAGCTTCGACGCCTGCAGAAAAGAAGAATTTCATACCGCTTACCTCTATTGATGAGGGCTGACACCGGAAACTATATTTCACACAAAGGATAAAGGAGAGTACCATCGCACAAAGTGAAGGGAGGGGACCTTTATGAGTAAAGCCGGAAGTTTTGTTTTGCATGGGGCTGCTGCCTACAGTGAGAGCAAAGACCGCCTGATAACATATGAGAGTGCCTATGTCGTCTGCGAGGACGGAATTGCCCGTGGTGTTTTTCGGGAGATTCCCGAAAAGTTTCGGGAGTTTCCTGTGACGGAATTGGGAGAGAAGCTGATCCTTCCTGGAATGGTGGATCTTCATGTTCATGCCCCGCAGTATGCCTTTCACGGAACCGGATTTGATCTTCAGCTGATCGACTGGCTGGATCGATATACTTATCCTGAAGAAATGAAATATAAAAAGAAGCTCTATGCGGAACGTTCTTATGATCTTTTCGTGGAAGACCTCTACTGCGGTGCATCCACCAGAGCGGTGATCTTTGCCACAAGACATGTAGGAGCAACAGTGCGTCTCATGGAGCTCTTGGATGAAACAGGTCTTGTCACCTATGTCGGGAAAGTCAATATGGATCGCAATGTTCCGGAGGGATACTGTGAGACGACGGAAGAATCTCTTCTGGCAACGGAAAAGTGGCTGGCTAGATGCGAGGCTAAGGAATTTCAAAATACAATGCCGATCCTGACTCCGCGCTTTACGCCTACCTGTACCCGTGCACTCATGGACGGGCTCGGAAAGCTGAGTGCCGAATTCGGAATTCCGGTTCAGTCTCATCTGTCCGAGAATCTGGGCGAGATCGAATGGGTAAAGAATCTGGAGCCGGATTCTGCTTATTACGGAGAGACATATGACAGATGCGGCCTGTTCGGAACGAACGGAAAGACGATCATGGCTCACTGTGTTCATTCCGGGGATGAGGAAGTCCGGAAAATGAAAGAAAACGGTGTCTTTATCGCACATTGTCCCCAGTCAAATATGAATCTGATGTCCGGAGCCGCTCCTGTCAGAAGATATCTGGATCAGGGCATGCGCGTCGGACTCGGAAGTGATGTTGCCGGAGGTGCGGAGACCTCCATGTTCACGGCTATGAAGGACGCGGTGCATGTCTCGAAGATGCGTTTTGCGTTGTCTCATCCGGAGGACACGCCCCTTACTCTTTCGGAGGTGTTCTACATGGCGACAATGGGAGGCGGAGAATTTTTCGGCAGGGTCGGATCCTTTATGGACGGATATGAATTCGATGCCGTTATTCTGGATGATACCAATATTGCCACTCTCCACAGAATGAATACGGAAGAGAGACTGGAGAGAGCAGTATACTGCGCAGATGACAGAAACATCGTTTCCAAATATGTACGGGGAAAGAAACTATATTGATCAAATTGTGAGAGGCAGCTGTAAATGGAATTTAAGAAAACCCCAAAAAAGAACAGCACTGTTCAGTATTCGGAGAAACTCAAAGAATGGCCGGACTGCTTTTATCTGGAGCGGGATCCGAAGATCCGGCTCGCCCTTCTTGATGCCGCCGATGAAGCCGGTCTGACACCGGAGGAAAACAGGATTCGCAGGGAATTGATCCTTCGCAGATATCCGAAAATTACAAGCGGCAGAGAATCCGCC
>JAUNAN010000060.1:8074-11773 GCA_030527595.1 Lachnospiraceae bacterium
AAATGTCGGGGTTATTTTTTGACTGCCATGTGGCACTTCTGGATGTCTCGTTTTTTCGAAAAGAGTTTTCGGATACACTGAAAGAAGAACTGAAAAAATTAAATGTTTATGTTGCCGGAACTTTTATCAGTGTTTGCGGACAGTACCAGAGCATGCTCGCGGAGGATAAAAAGAAGATTCTGCAGAGCAATCTGTCTTTTATTAATGAAGCTCTTGAGCTGAAGACGGTGGAGCTGTCTACTTTCGGAGATATGAGCAGCGGTCTGAATAATGACACGTGGGGAATTCTTACTCTGCTGGATCGTCTGAAAGGAAAATTTGTCTTTGTGACAGGAAACAGCATGCTGATAGAGAAAACGATTCTGCAGCGCATTCATGCGGATATTTATGATCTGAATCAGGAGAAAATGATCCGCTTTGAAGAGTTTCCGGAATATGAGAGAAGAATTCAATTTTTTGAGGGAAGACGCTGGATGCTGAACAAGAATGCTTCCCGCATCCTTCCGGATGAAAAAAAGGTACAAGTATCGGAGGGAAGCAGGCTGTATCTTGCCGGAGAAGCAGCGATCACGCTCGGATCGGAGGTCAGATCCGGACTGGAATCCTCGATTTACAAAGTATCAGGCACAGCATCACTCGTTGCAAAAGTTTTTAAAACAGGCAAGTTTTCCGGAGGAAAGTATCTGACGCTGATGCGGAATCAGGGAATCGACAGGGAGCTGGAAACGCCCTGGGCAAACTTTCCGAAAGCGCTTCTTTACTTTGATTCGGACTGCACGATACCTGCAGGCTTCACTGAAGCATATACGATCTGCGAGGGGGATTTAGATTCCAGATCTCTTTATCTCGGTGATCTGGATGCATTGACCTATGAGCTCGATACAAAGCTGTCATCCACAGTGAACCTGTGCAGGCACGTTGTCAGGCAGGTGGGATATCTGGAACAGTACGGATATCTCATATCTGATTATAATCCGGGAAATTTTGCTTTCAGAAAAGACGGAAATATGCAGATGTGGGATACGGACAGCTTCGGATACGGAAGATACTTCAGCGGTTTCTGCTCAGGCGCAAAGCTTCTGCGTGATTATGACACTTCCCGCAAGGAAGAGGCTATGGCGTTCTGTACAGATGCGCTCTATCAGTTTGTATTTTCCGTATGCTCTCTCGGTGATACGGCGATCTCTGATTTTTCCGGACAATTTAAGTATGATAAAGTGAATTATCCGGCGCGATACAGGAGAGAGTTTTTCCCGGGGAACTTGTGGAAGCTGTTTGAAGAGACTTTTCGTCTGGAACGGGAGCCGTCTACGGAGCTTCTTCTGCAGGAACTGAGCCTTGCGGAAGCGGAACTCGGGCAGATGCCGGGTAATAACCGGTCTTATCGGAACATACTGGATCAGATCTTCGAGGTGAAAGAAGAATCTGTAAAGAATAGTACGAAGTCACGTGCGGCGGGAAATACGGCATCAGGCGCGACATCCGCATCGGAACCGGGCAGTCAGATAAGTCAGATGAATCAGACAAACCAGATGAAGCAGGAAAACGCGGACTTTCGCAGACTCGTGATCATGGTTGTTGCTGTGCTGGCAGTCATGCTGCTTCTGACTGTGATTTTCTGAAGCTGAGTTTATATTTTACCATTCGTGCAGTAAGTAAAAGAAAGAGGAATAAAAAATGGCGGGTTATAACACAAGTATGATGAATACATCCAAGAGGCTTCCGATCGTCTTTTGTCTGGATGTTTCTCCGTCCATGGGATGGAACACAGGTTTCGGAAGCAGCTCCTCTATGGATCTTTTGAATACCGCTGTCAGGAATTTTATAGAAGAGATCAAGGCAGATCCCAAGGCGCGTGCCTGTGCAGAGGTTTCATTTGTTACGTTCAGCTCGGATGTGGAGATGAGTACGAACTTTGAATCGGTCAGCACGATGAAGGTTCCCAGGTTCCAGGCGGTCCGCGAGGGAGGCACTCAGATGGCGCTGGCGGTGATGAGGGCGATTAATAAGATCGAAGCCAGAAGAGAGCAGTTGGAAGATCTTGAAATTCCCTACTACGCTCCGTTTCTTGTGATCGTGACGGACGGCAATCCGGATCAGAATGATAATCAGGAAACCGCAGAGATCGCGCTTAAGATGATCCGAAGTCACTGTGCCTCCGATATCGGAGCAAATGAAGTAATCGTTCCGTTTGTGATCGGTGTCGGAAATATTGAAAATTCCAGGACACTTCGCGAATATGTATCCGGCTTTTCAGACGGATATTTTCCGATTAACGGAAAGGCATCGGCTGCAAATACGCAGTTTAAAAAAGTATTTCAGATGATCGGAGACAGCACAAAGAAGAGCGTACATTTGAATGGCACAGGAAAAGAAATAATCGAAACTCTGAAGAGTGATATGAATGATCTTCTTCGCGATCTGCAGGGAATCGGATAAAAACAAGGGGGGAAGGAACTGTGTGGAAACATGTATCCTATCTGCAGAGAGGAATCTCTCATGTCAGCTCCGGAACAGAATGTCAGGACAGCGTAGCAATCAGAGAAAATGATATCGGAATTGCAGCGGTAATTGCGGACGGACTCGGATCCCTGAAAAATTCGGAAGCCGCCGCACGAACAGCCACGGAATATGTCAGTGCCTGCCTTCTGTCTATCGGAGAGAAACGAATCGCCCTCGATACGGATGAACAGAAAAAATGGTTTGCGGACACAACGATCCGCGCATTACAGGACCGCATCCGACTGGAAGCCGGGCAGAAAAACCTGCCGGCTGCGTCTATGGACTGCACTCTGGGCTTTGTATTCATTTCCAAAGTGAAGAATTATGCGATCGTCGGACGGCTGGGAGACAGTGCGGTCTGTGTGATCGGCGATCGCATCGCCGAGGCAGTCAATGACGGAAATGCTTCGGCGAACGGAACCTGCGCAGTCATGGATGAAGATGCAGCAGAGCACTTGGAGCTGCGCTTTCTGGATCTGAAAAAGGAAAGGATCTACGGCTTTATTTTGACCAGTGACGGTCTGGATAATTATCTCTATAACAAGGGATCACGGCGTATTTCCCGCTCGGCGGAGGAGATCTTTAACGCGCTTGTGACGGAACAGGATCCCGAGGAAGCGATTGCTGCGCGGATCAGAGCACTCACCGCTGATCCGGAGTCGCCTTTTGACGATGATATCAGTATCGCTGTTTTGAGCCGGGCAGACAGGGCCTATCGTTTTCCGGATGATCCGACGTGGCTCTGTACCTGCGGAACGAGAAACAGGGTACAGGATACCTATTGTGTGAACTGCGGGAAGGATTTTACTCAGATCTATCAGAACATTAAGTTCAAAGAATACGGAGGCAGGGATGCCTTCTTCCTGCAGATCAATCAATTCCCCTTAAGGGAGAGGGCGCTTATCGGCATGGGTCCGGTTCCCATGGAGGAAGCGGAGGAGAATCTGCAGGATCAGGGCATGCGGATGGCGGAGGAAGATCTTCTGATTCCGGGCATGCGGACAGCGGAGGATGATCTTCAGGATCCGGGGATACCGAAAGCGGAAGAGCGGAGGATTAAGAAGCGGAGAGCAGGGATTCGGGAAGAGAATCAATCGAAGCGAAGAAAAAAGATAAAGCTGGCGATTCTTTTTCTGATCGGTCTGATCGTCGGTATGCTGATTTCCGGGTTTATTCATTCAAGAGGAAATAGCAGCC